>SBEK01000252.1 GCA_009668925.1 Deltaproteobacteria bacterium | reverse complement strand
CACGTTCGCCGCATCACCGAATACCTCGATGTAAATTCCGCCGTAGCCGAAAAAGACAATGGGGCCGAAGGACGGATCGCATTTTCCGCCAATGAACATGTCATAGCCATCCGGGGCCTGTTTCATAATGCGCACGCCGTCAAACCGCGCATCGGCCTTATAGCGGTTAAGGTTGTCGCGAATCTTTTGGAAAGCGTCACGGACGCCTGCGGCATTTTGAACGCCTGTAACGACGCCGCCGACATCGGATTTATGGATGGCATCGGGAGATACGATTTTCATCACCACGGGATAACCGATCCGGCCGGCTGCCGCCACCGCCCCTTCGACGTCGGAAGCGACGGTGGATTCGGCACATGGGATCCCGAAATGATGAAGAAGTTCCAGGGCGTCTTCTCCCGTCACACCCGGATTTCCGTCAATCCAGTTCTTCGCCGCCTTCACATCAATACCGTGAGGTGTCTGATAGACGGGAGCTCCCAGCGCTTTTTGGGCGTAATAGTCACACTGTTTTTTGAAAGCGCGGATCATTTCACCGGCATTGTTGAAGATCGGGAAATCAAGATTCTGTTTGATCCGGGAAATCGTGGCCGAGAGGCCGAAGAGGCAGACGCCCAGAGGCTTTCCGGACGACAGGATCGTTCCGGCAACTTCTTTTGAGAGATCCGTATGGAACATTTTGTAGAACACATCCTCCCCGCGCGGCATCTCCGGCCATTGCGTAACAAACACGGCTCCATCCACGCTGGTATTATGCATCACGGAATAAAAGATGCTGGGATACGCCTTGGAGTCGTAAATATCGCCCATATCGAGAGGATTGGAAAAATTGATGACGCCGGCGTTGGATGAGCTCTTAAGATCATCATAAAACGCTGCGCCGGGATCGGCAAACTCAAAGCCCGATTCCTCGCAGAGGTCCGCCATCATCACCGTGAAACCACCCGCAGGAGACATCACCATCATCCGTCTGCCCCTCATGGGCGGGAGTTCAAATGCTTTGGCGATCGAGATGAAATCGTTAAAGTGCTGGATGCGGATAATGCCGGCGCGTTCAAAGGCCGTATCAATGATCGCTTCGTCGTTGGCCAAAGCCGCCGTGTGGCTCATGGCGGCCTTCCGGCCCGCCGGGGTGGTATTGGATTTCAGGACAATTACAGGTTTGTCGATTTTGGAGGCCGCCTCGATCAGGCGGTCTCCCCGCGGGATGCTTTCCAGATACATGCCGATGACTTTGGTTTCCGGGTCCCGGCCGAAATATTCCAGAAAATCGACTTCGTCCAGATCCAGTTTATTACCGATGCTGGCAAATTTGGCCATGCCCACATTGTCGTCGGTCATCAGATTCCAGAGCATAAGGCCGACCCCGCCGCTCTGCGAGATAATGGAGAGACCTCCCTTGGGCGGACTGAAGGACGGCACGAAAGGAAGGCACAGGCCATTGGCGGTGTTGGCCACTGTCACGCCGTTGGGGCCGACAAACCGGATGCCATGTTGCCGGGCCCTTTGCAAAACAAGATCGGAAAGTTTCTTTCCTTCTTCACCCAGTTCATTAAATCCGCCCGACGGAATGGCCATCCAGCGGACGCCGACGTTGCCGCAGGCTTCGATCTCATCCGGGATGAGCTTTGCCGGAATCATAATAAAAACGAGATCGGGAACGACAGGCAATTCCTGCACATCCTTGAACATTTTGATGCCGTCCACATGCGCATCGCTGGCCCGGTGGTTAATACCGAAAATGCGCCCTTTGTATCCCCAGCGGATGAGATTTTCCAGAACAAGCCGGGGAATGTTGCTTGGTTTTGACGACAGGCCAATGATGGCGATAGAATCCGGATAGAAGAGTTTATCCATGGCAATCTCCTGATTGACCTTGATGGTCGATTGGCAAAAAAGATTTGCCGGTGAAAGTATAGGAGAACCCCTATGGTGTGTCAATAGAATGTTCGCCTCCGAATTCACGGCTCTTACAGACCGATCCATGCGATCTCCGTCTTGACTTTTTTTACACGCAAAGCTACCTGTAGAGCGCCTGTCTCCGTAAATCCAAAACGCGGGCATCATGAATCAGGAGGATTGGGTTATGTCGGAATTATTGGAAATGCTCGGATGCCGCTTTCCCATCATTCAGGGGCCGATCGGAACGTTCAACAATCCGCGCATGGTGGCCGCGGTATCCGAAGCCGGTGGCTACGGCATGCTGGCGGTCGGTTTCCTCCATCATCCGGACGAAGTCAAAAACCTTATCGATGAGGTTCGCCGGCTGACGGATAAACCTTTTGGCGCGAACATCGTCCTCATGAATCCGCACAGCGTCGAATTTCTCAAAGTGCTGGCCGACTGCGGCATCAAGACCGTTACGACGTCCGTCGGGTCGCCGAAGGCGATCTACCCTTATATACATGATCTCGGCATGAAGGGAATTCATGTCATCCTGGCCCTTTCTCATGCGGTGAGCGCCGTCGCGGCCGGAGCGGACGGCCTGGTCGTTGTCGGCGCCGAGGCCGGCGGGCTGCATTCTCAAAATTCTGAATCCTCTACGATGGTCCTTGTCCCCCTGGTGGCCGACCATGTGAATGTCCCGCTTGTTGCCGCCGGAGGCATTGCCGACTCGCGAGGCTATAAAGCGGCTTTTGCTCTCGGCGCCCAAGGCGTTCAGATCGGCACAAGGTTTTTGGCGTCCGACGAGAGTCTGGCCAGCGCCCAGTGGAAAAAGGCAATTGTGGAATTGACCGATGGGGGAACGGGCTTGATCCCGCTTGGCTCCATAAAATTGGCTCAGAGGCTGATTATCACGCCCTGGATGAAAGAAAGGCTGGCCTCAATTTCGCTGGAGGCCCTGGCCGACGAACTGGACCGCAACCCGGAAGCAAGCGGCAGCTATGAGCGTGCGTCCTTCGGCGCCGGACAGATCGGTGCCCTCATCAAGGACATCCAGCCGATTAAAGACATTATTCACGAAATGACCTCCTGATCTTTTATTTCTCAGCGCCATTGGGAATATCTTCTGGTATCCGGACGCGAATAATCGAATTTATTTTACGGCCTCTCGTCCCTGAAGCTGTGGCAAAGCGATTCAGCGGTGAGGCTTTGCGTAAAGGCGACCGGGGTTTCAAAGCATGAGATATCCCTGTACCAGCAGAAACTGCGCGGCAAGATACGCGCCCATCGTGAGTAACCATTCGAAAGGAATCTCTCGCACCAGTCGATTGTAAGCATTGATCGTATCCGAGCCCATAAATAGAAAAGCACCAGCCATCGCCAAAACGACGCCAGTCGTGCGGGCGCTCCCCAGAGGAAGGACGGTCGCCATGCCCATGAGAGTGATAAGAATGATATACGCGCTGACGGCCATAGACATTTTCCCGGACCGGCGGGCGATGATCAAATACCCGGCCGCTGCTGCGGCAGCGTAAAGTGTCACAGCGGCCCAGCCCCAGACCCGACAATGGACGGGAAGGG
>SBEK01000251.1 GCA_009668925.1 Deltaproteobacteria bacterium | reverse complement strand
GCCGTGGGCGTTGCCGGAACATGGCCCGGCGGGAAAGAACCTTTGTAGGCTGTGCTTGTATACAATTTGATGGTGGCGTCGACTGATTGTCCGGGAGCGGGCGCAAAGAAACTGAGCGGCGTGCTGGCCCCCGAAATGCCCATGACCGCAGCCCCTGTACCGTCCGTATCGATGGTGGCAAACATAAACGGGTTCGCGGCGCTGATCGGTTTTCCCGTATCCATCTTGGTGGTGACAAAAAAGAAATTTCTGGCCGGATTGGCAACCGACGGCCGGACGCTCAATTTCATCAGAGGCTTCCCGTCCAACGCAATCACTCCGCCGGCATTCGGCTCGAAATTAACGGCCAGTGGGCTTTTGGAATCCCGGAGCGTGCCGCTTAAAATGTCAAAATCGACCTTATTGTCATGAACCTTGAAGGTAATGTCGTCCTTCGTGTAGTCCTGCGCATACAGAATGCCGAAGTACTGCGCAATTTTTTGGCGGAAGTTGTCCTGCGTCCAGGTGCCGTCTCCCAGATCGAAAACCCATTTGTCCGCGGCGGCAAAATTAAAATGCGTGTTTTGCGTGCCGTTATTGCTTTCATCCGTCAGAGGATAGTACTCGACACTCCGGAAGTAAGCATCGGCGCCCGTCCAGTCGGAGCCCGGCGGGTAGCCGGACCAGCCGTCGCCCGCTTTCTGACTCTCCGGCAAATTGGCGTTGGTGTGGCAAATTTGCGAGGCCGGACAGTTCGGTTGATCCTTAAAGTCGAGCTTGTAAGGCACGTTTTTCGCCGCCTTGAAAGCGACGTAGTTCGCGAGATTGATCGAGACCTTGCCCAGCGCGTCCGTAAGCGACGTGTCGGCCCAGGTGATGTTTCCCTGCGCGGCCTGCGTGCCCGATGCGGCAATCGACGGGTACTGATCCGGCGTAAACACGGCGACGGGCGTGGAGCCCGCGATGTCCCTGCCGTTGTTTCCGGCATTGACGTAAAAGGCGACCCGCGTCTTCGTCCAGACAATCGTGTAGGTGCTAAGCGCCGTATAGGGGCTGTAGACCATGCCGGGAAGCCAGGGGTTGGGGAAGATGTAGCTTTCGTTGTTGAGCACGGCCGCTTCCCTGGATGGGACGCCTTCAATGCCTTTAATGATGTCGTTCCGGATGATGTATTTGAAGGTCTGCGTATCATAGCCGGGCAGATTCACGTCGATGCTTTGATTCCCCTCGGGCGACCGCCACCAGTTAACCGTCAGCATCTGCTTCATGTCATATCCCGCCGGAACCGGGCTCACCGCCGTCAGCGGATATTTCCAGTTGAGCGCAAAGGTCCATCCGGGCTGCTTTCCGGCGGGCGTGCCGGTCCATCCGGTCTGGTGGGGATCCCCGGTGGTCTTTTTGAGGCCCGCGAAATTGAAATCCGCCTCCGCGATGTGGTATTTGGCGAAATCCGGATTGGTGCCGATCATCCAGCGGTTGTAAAAATGCTGCATGTCGGCGGCGATGGCGTCGTCCGTCAGATACCAGTTTTCGGTCCAGGCGATGGACTTGGGCGTCAGGTTCTGCGTCTCATAGCTTTCCCAGTTGGCGATTTTGGCGCCGTAATGCGTGATCGAAGGATTCGGGAAGCTCCCGGACATTGACTTGAAAGAATTCTGCGTGGCCAGTGTATAGGGCACGAATTCAAAATCGAATTCATTCCAGCGCCACAGCTGCCGGATCTCCGGCATGGCCCCCGGCGCGGGCGCATCGGAATACAGCCAGAAGGTGGAGCAGACCGGACCGTCCGCCGCCTGCATCTTCACGACGAACATGCCGTAGCCGAATTTCCGCAGCGATTTCAATTGCGCCGACAGATAGTCGCCGTAGCGCGCGAAATCGCCCCATCCGGCCGTGGGATCCAGGCCCGGAGGGGTCAGCGCTCCGGTATTGGCGCAGGTATTGAGGCTCTTTCCCGATTCATTGCCGGCCAGATCCAGGGCCGTGATCTTGAAGCAATGCGTGGCCCGCGGCGCCAATCCCGAAAGGGTCGCGGAAGGGGTCGGGGATGTCGCCTGGAGAATGTCGTCCTTATAAACCTTGTAGCCGGCGACAGCCACATTATCGGTGGACGGCTTCCAGGACAGGGCGATTTGACTGGTCGAGGCGACGACCGCTTTTACTGAAGCCGGCGTTGTGGGAGGCTCCGTATCAAAGGCACCGATGATGTCGGAGCAGCCCTGCAAAATCAAAACGAGAGAAAAAGACAAAAAGGCGGCAACAGGCAGGAGTATTTTCTTCATAAAATGAGCGTGATCCTTTCAGGACAAGGTGAGGTGTTCTGGTGAGAAATTGCCGGGATGATCGGGCGGGAACCCGGGTCAAGCAAATGAACATCAGCCGTACCATCGATGTGCTTTAAGAAAAAAAAGGCCCCCCGACAAAAGAGAAATCGGCGACCATGACGGCTTCATTATAAAGAACAGCCCAAGCAAAGTCAAATTCAAAGATCGGGCGGTTATTGCGGCGGGCGGTTATTTGACATTCGGTTCCTTTTCTCCTATATTCAAAAAGCCTTGCCGCAGGAAAACCCGGCGGATTTCCTTTTCGAAGCCGGAATAGCACATCAGGGAAGGAGGCGAAGGTTATGTTGAAAAAACTGCTCGTTGCCGTCGGTGTTATTTTCGGGGTCATTGCCGTTTTGCTGATCGCGGCCGGGGTCATCGTTTACCTGAAGGTGGACAAGGCGTTCATCGCCTCGCACATGTCGCAGGCGCTGAACCGGCAGGTCTCCATCGAAAAAATCGATATCAGCGTCTTCTCCGTTCTTTCCGGAGTCGAAGTGCGCAACGTTGTTGTCTCCAACTTCAAGACGCCCCCGGAACTGGCCAACCTTCAGGGCAAGCCGGTTGCCCCGGCGGATGTGTTCGCGAGCATGGCCGCACTGCATTTCAAATTAAAAATACTGCCGCTCCTGGGGCGGCGCGTCGAGCTCAAAGAGTTGGTCTTATTGAGTCCGGTTATCAATCTGTCCCGGGATAAGCAGGGCGTGATGAATATCGACGACCTGATCAAGTCCCGGAAGCCTGCCGATAAGGATAAAAAGGAATCACCGGCGAAAGAGCCGGCCCGACCCCTCTCGGCCGATGACCTCCCCGTGGCGATCGCCGTGGGCGAGATCGGGATGAAAAACGGGACCATCAACTATTACGACGGTGAATATGATCAGAAGATTCAAATTTATAAGCTGACAGCGCTGGCTTATGACATCGCTGTCGATCCCCGCAATCTGGCCGAGAGAGACGAAATCAAAATCAAGCTCGATCTGGGCGTGAAAACCATAGGCGCTCTCACGTCCGGCAGCGTCGAAAGCTTTGACGTCTCGCTTCGCGCCGCGGGCCGGGTGATTCCGTTTGACTCAAAGACCCGGCTTCTGGAGCCAGAGGCGATCCTGCACGTCGCCGTTCCGGAGGGCGAGGTCACGGGATTGCAGCTCTTTGGGGCGGTGGCGGCCGTGCCGGTTCTGGGGGATTATCTGGGCGAGCACCTCGCTTTTCTCAAAGGC
>SBEK01000250.1 GCA_009668925.1 Deltaproteobacteria bacterium | reverse complement strand
CTTACATTTCTATCCGGATCGCCGACGATTAGTTCAGATGATGATCACGCTGAGACAATTAGAGATATTTGAAAAGGTGGCCGGCAGCGGGCATGTTACGAGGGCCAGTGAGAAGCTTTTTATTACCCAATCGGCGGTCAGCATGGCCATAGCCGAACTGGAAAAATTCGCTGGCGCCCCGCTTTTTGAACGACAGGGAAAACGGTTGTTCATTAACGATCGGGGCCATTTGATTTTGCCTAAAGTTCAGGAAGTGCTGAGGCAGGTCGGCATCATCGAACAGTTGCTCGTCGAATCGGCCGGTGAACCGGTCGGTGCCTTGCGAGTAGGCGCAAGCACGACAGTCGGTAATTATATTCTTCCATCGGTCATAGGAAAGTTCACGCGCATTCACTCACGCGCCAGGGCTTTGCTGCATGTCGGCAACACGAGCCAGATAGAGCACGAAGTCGAAACCGGCGCGCTTGATTTGGGCATTATTGAGGGGCCCTCTCATGCAGGTTCTCTCCGCGCAATGCCGTGGCGCGACGATGAACTTGTCGTGATTGCCGGCAAAGGCCATCCCTGGAGCAAACGGAAGAAGGCTGGCAAAGCGATGATCGAACAAGCAGAGTGGATCATGAGAGAAAAAGGATCAGGCACCCGGGAAATATTTGAAGCGGCGATGCAGAGGAAAGGCATTTGCTGCAACATTTCTATGGAACTAGGTCACACGGAAGCCATCAAAAAGGCAGTCGAAGTTGGTTTGGGGGTCAGTTGTCTTTCGAGAATGGCTGTGGCCAGAGAACTATCTCACAAATGGCTTATGGAAATAGAAACACCCCTCGACCTGCGACGCAAACTCATTATCTTGACCAGGAATGGCGGGTACTGCACATCGCTGATGAATGCCTTCCTTTCAATTCTTAACATCGATGAAGATTGATTTTGACCGCAAAGATGGCCCTTTACTGCGTCATAAGCGATCCTGATGAACATGATCAGAATTATGAATTGTCATTTATGATTAAAAAACCATATAAAGGCGACAACGAGGTTGCGCGCTATGTGGATTTGGAAAATGACGAAAATGCGATCGATTCCAGCCGGGATGCGCTCATTAACGAAGCGATACGGTTCGCAAAGATTGGGAAACGTTCATCCGCGAAATGATAACTTCAAAATTGATTGATGCAATATAGCTTTTTTCTGAGACGTTCATTGGAGGCTTGTTCAAATGAGTACTGTGCCGATTCTTAGAATGATGACATGGGTTGAAGAGACATATGCAGAAGGTCTTTTGCTTGATAAACCCGCCAGAAAAGCGGTGGCCATGGCCGTCATAAAAAATCCCCTGGCTGACCGCTACAAGGATGATCTAAGTGAATTAACCGAAATCGGGAATTACCTGGGCGCCGTCCTCGCGGCGAAAGCAAGAAATGCACTCGGGATCAAACCCGAAGAAGTTGAAGGCATCGGAAAGGGATGTATCGTCGGTGAGGCCGGAGAACTGGAGCATGCGGCTGCGCTGATGTATGTGCGGTATCCGGATAAAGGGTTTGGCAAGGCTTTCCGGGATGAAACGGGCGGCGGGTTGGCCATCATGATGGCCAATGCAAAAATAGGATCGATGAACGAGTCCCTGGATATTCCCATCGGTTATAAGGATGCGGTTTTGGTCTGTACTCACTGGGATACGGTTACCGTTAATTTGCCCGGCGCGCCGAAGATGGATGAGATGGTCGTTATTGGCGTGATCACGGATACCCCAAGACCTAATGCGAGAATACCGGGCTTGAGAATCGAGGATGTTCGGGTATTGGACGGTCAGAGATAAATATTAAATATTTTACCGGCAGGACGTATTCAATTTCCACTTTCTTACCAGTGATTTGCAGCGTTGATGTAAAGATTGCAAAGTTCGTTCCGTGTATTGGAGTGGTCGCCCATCTTTATAGAAAGCGTTTAGTGCCTCTGGGGTAGCGACGATTTGTCCGGATTCATTTCCCGGGCTTGGCCACTTCATAGTGGATCGCTGGAATCAAAATAGTCTTTTGCTACCGGACAGGTTTCGAAGATTTCTGTCGGACATCTATTTTGCGAGCTTTGATCCCGAGGGGCCTAAGCCATTATCTCGTAACACACATGGCCATTATGACGAAGCATCACGTCCGGCATCTGCCGATTCTCGAACGGGGCAGGATTGTCGGCATCATCACCATCGGCGATGCGGTCAAGCACGTCATCCAGGAGCAGAAGTTCATTTTGAGGAAAGTCCTTGATTCGGTGGAAGAGGGCAAAAATGTGCTGCGCAGGAATGTCGCCTTCAACGTTGAGCAAAACGTCCTGCCTCTGGTAAAAGAGCTGGCTCGGAAGCATCCTCATTCATCCGTTGCTTTCGACCTGCTCGAAAAACATCTGAACCGCATCTCGTCCGACTATTACCGGAAACTGGTCTCTTCGGAATTCAATTTCACCCCGACGGAGATTTCCGTGATCAAGCTGATCAAGGCCAATTATCGTGAAAAGCAGATATCGGAGGCCCTGAACATTTCGCTGTCCACTGTCAAGAAGCACAAGTATGCCATCCGCGGGAAACTGGGCATTCGAAACACGTCCGGTAACATCGCCAGTCATCTCGACCGCATTCGTTAGTTCTATTTTCGATAGAACCTAATCTCCACCTTTATTCATCTTATCGTTTCCTTCCGCTCAGCTATGATGAGCGCAAATTTATTTCAATGGAGGAATTCTTATGTTGACTGTCAAGGACATTCTGTCCCGGAAGGGACGCAACCCGATTTGCATCGCTCCGAACAAAACCATCGACGGGGCGCTGCGCCTCATGGGGGCGAACAATGTCGGCGCTCTGCTGGTTGCAGAAAACGGAGAACTGAAGGGCATTTTTGCCGAACGCGACTATGCGAGGAAGGTTGCTCTGGCCGGAAGAGGGGAAGATACAACCATGGTGAGCGAGGTCATGGTGACCCGGTTTTTGTTCGTAACCCCGGGCGACACCGCCGAGGTGTGCATGAATCACATGACGCGGAAGCGCGTCCGTCATTTGCCTGTGTGTGAAGACGGCAATCTGGTCGGGATCATTTCGATCGGCGATGTAGTGAAGGGCGTGATCGAGCAGCACAAGGCGACCATCAGCTATCTGGAACAGTATATTTCGGGCGGCTATCTGCCGGCGCGTCATGAAATGAATGCTCATCGTGCGGCGGGCGAAGCCTCGCACGCGGCGGTAGAATAAATCATAAAGGAGAGCAGCAATAAAAGACTCCCCCACGATTCATAACGAGTGCGTGAACTCAATTGAAAGTTCCGGTACCCGATGCCTGCGTCTCGGGTCCCTACGGCCCGTTTACCCCGCCTCCGGGGTTGGCTCCGTCATCTCCCCGGGGCATCCGCTTCAGTAAGGCGTATATCCCGGAAATACCGGGATCTTACATTGGACCAACGCCTCATTGTATCCAGCGTCGTTTTCAAACTTAATATCATCTCCAATGTTTTGTTGCTATGGCCCTGCGCGTGCCGTGTGTTGGGGTGGCTCCGGTCCGGCGACAAAAATTTCTCTTGACAGTTTGGTTGAAATAATATTG
>SBEK01000249.1 GCA_009668925.1 Deltaproteobacteria bacterium | reverse complement strand
ATTACTATATGAGTCACAGAGACACCGAGACAGCGGACTACTACGCGATCCTCTGCGGCGGCGGCGTAAGATGTATAAAAGAGACGGGGGGGTGCTGGGGGAAATCCTTCCCCGCCATGAATTTTACTCCTATGAAGCCAAGTACCTCGATCCGGAAGGCGCGCAGATGCACATTCCCGCGAAGCTCCCGGCCAAACTGGCCGCGGCCATTCGCGCCTGCGCCGTCGCGGGTTTCCGGGCCCTCAACTGCAATTCCATGGCCCGCGTGGATTTCTTTCTGGATAAGAAGACCGGCGCGTTTTATCTCAACGAAGTGAACACCCTGCCCGGCTTCACCAGCATCAGCATGTACCCCAAACTCTGGGCAGCCACCGGGCTTCCCTACACCCGGCTTCTGGACAAGCTGATCCTTCTGGCCATTTTACGCCATCGGGAAAAGCTGTCGATCAAAACGGATTGATGAGCCGGCCGGAGTTTTACCAGGCGCGGATTGGCCAAGACAGGAAAGTCCTCCGGCCTTTTTCCTCAGGGCGGAGGACAAACCGATTTGTAGTAGTCTTCGGGCCGGCAAACATTGCCGAAGCCCGCAATCGGCGGAGCGCAGCAGCGATTGGTCACACATCCCGTGTAGCTGTTCGGCGCGATCGTTATCACACAGACGCCATTCTCCATGTGCGAACTGACCTGGGCTATTTTGCTCGTCTTCCTGCCCTTGCCGAAGTAGGCATCCTGAACCGTGAAAGTGCCATTGGCATTGAACACGAACTGGTCTCCCGAATTGTCCGGATTTTGCGGCGGACCCTTCTGAATGGGGATTCCCGGCTCCCGGTCCCAGTACCAGAAATTGACCTGAATCCCCAAACCGGCCGGCACCGCCAGATTGAGTCGATAGATGGGGCCGAGCCCCGCGGGAATGTCGATCTGGCCCGCCGGAGTGGAGCCCGGGGGCATAAAGATCTTGACCGATTTGTTCCCGGGCAGCGGACAGATGCTGGCGGAGCCGTCGATTAAATTATTAATCCTGAACGCCAGGAATCCTTCCTGGCCGTCCGGGATTCCATCGCCGTCCGTGTCCGCATTTTTCGGATCGGTCCCGTAAAAGACGACTTCCTGCCCGTCCGCAAGACCATCATTGTCCGTATCCGCACGAGACGGATCGGTGCCGTAGATCTCGATCTCTTCGGCATCACCGAGGCCGTCGCCGTCCGAGTCCTGTATGTGTGTTCCCCCGCAGCCGGCTACCCCCATCACCAACATGAGCCATCCGATAATAATAAGGCTTCCTGAGCGTCGCATGTTCTGCATTGCCATGATGATTGACAATCTCCCCACCGTTACTTTCCGCCGAGCGCCTTCATCATCGCGCGGACGGCTTTCATCTGAGGCGCGTCCTTCGTCAGGTATGCCCCCTTTGCCGTGTCAAGATATCCCCACCAGTCAAAACAGCCATAAGGATTGGGTTTGCTCTTCTGCGCCTGAGGATAAAGCACAATGAGGCGATTGGTATCGGCCCATTCGTTGTAGCCGGCGTGCAGAACCATTTGCAGGCCGAAGACCTGGCCGCCTCCGGCCGGATCCCTTCCCCCGGGGTCCCGATTGTAAAGCTGCCGGCAGCCGTGAAACACGACATGAATCCGGCATGTCTCGCCCATCTGACAGGATTTCGGGACGTACGCGTAGCCGAATTCATTGAGACTGGCCTCCCGCGCCAGATCTTCCGGATTCGCCGCCGGCGGATCGACGAAGTCTTTTTGGGCAAATTCGATCAACTTACCGCCCAGGGCCGCCGACGCCGGCGGGTTCAGAGCCCCGTAAATATGCCTTAAGGCTTCGCCCGCCCCGTCATAATGGCAGGCGGCGATCCACGGCGGAGCGCTTATTGCTCCGCACTCATTTCCGTAGCCGATCGTGGGCAGGGCGTGCCCCGCCGCCATATCCTTTTTATAATGAATGCGGCCGGCCTCAACGCCCATGTTCCGATACCAATCATAAACCCTGTCCACAACGGCGGGATGGACGGTTCGATCCCTCGTGCCGCCGAACAGAAATACTTTTCTTGTTTTCAGATTTTCCACCGGATCGATCCGGCGGTTTTCGGCATGGGTTAGGGCCTGCTCTTTGAGTTCGGCCATGACCTCCTCCGTGAGAAGATCGGGGCGCGCCATACAATCGCTTAAAGCTTTCGCGAGCTCTCCGCGCGCACAGCCGTAAGGCCCGCCGGCAAAAACGCCGACGCCGGACATGATTCCGGAATAGGCGACAAAGAATTGATTTGCAAAAAAGCCGCCGGCGGACAATCCGGAGGCGGAGCTCTCCCGGATCTCGATGCGGTATCGCCCCAGGGTTTCGCGCACGGGCTGAATGTCGCCGGCCGCTGCGCTCGGGGCCGCTAAAGCCGCCGTCCACAGCATCATGCCGATAAGCCAAAGACGTCTGATCATATTCTCCCTCCGGGCCAGTCGCATTCCCGCCCGAGATACAGCCCTTCCCCGCATATCCCTGGCGAAACCGGCGTTTAAGCTATGGCGCCGTCCAGAACAGCGGCTGCGTCCAGGCCTTGATGCCGTTTTTCCCCGTCACGACAACGCGAACATAGCTGTCGCCGCCCTGAACGGTGTATTGGCCGATAGGCCCGGCCACATGCAGAAGCACGCTTCCATTTTGCCCGATAAAGTCAACCGTTTCGCCGTTTCTGGATTCGATATAAACCACGCCGCCCACATAGTCCAGCCGCGCCAGTTCAATCCCCGTGCTGGCATAAAAAGAACCGTTCTCAATACTCTGCCGGATTCCGGTTTGATCCAATGTCGCTGCCTCAATCATAATCCACCCCTTGCCGATTTCTTCGCCCTTGTGCGCATCGTCGGCCGCTATGCCGTACCAAAGCCTCCCCGCACTCAACAGGCCGTCCCAGAGCGTCTGCGTATCATGAGAGCCCTGCATTTCGCACGACGTGTTATAGATTTCCATGAGAGTAACGTTGGTCAGGGCCAGAAGATCGGGCAAAGTCCAGGGGGCGACCCAAACAGGATGATTCAGCACCGGTAGTGCGCCGGAGCCAATAATATCCGGGATAAGATCCGCCGGCTGGCGGCCGCCGGGCAAAATCACGCTGGTCGCAAACAGGGCATTCACGTGCCGGACACTGGTTGGAGTTATTTCTTCTCCGGGAATCACCAGCATCCCGGCCGGAGCGGCCTCGTGAGTAATCGTATTGTGATCTGTGATAATTAGTATATCGTAACCGAGGCTATGATAACGGGATACAATTTCCGCGGGGCTCAATAATCCGTCGCTCTCGGTCGTATGAGTATGCGTGTTGGCTTTAAACCGGGGAAGTTGATCCGCCGGAACTGCCGTTACAATGATCATCACATCCGCGGCGATGACCGGGTTTCCGGAAGACGGGGCAACATCACCGGCCAGGCGAACCTGCAGATCTTTATATCCCGCCGCTAAAGAAAATGCATACGTGAAAGCCGTATTCCTCTTCTGGGAATAGACGCCCGCAACCGTTCCGGCGACGCCTCTGCCGCAGAAGACTTGAATGGTGACATTTTCCGGCAGCGGCGCCGCGCCGCCTCCACC
>SBEK01000248.1 GCA_009668925.1 Deltaproteobacteria bacterium | reverse complement strand
ATGAGCGCCGTTGCAATGAGCATGGCCAAAACCATCTCCGCTAAAAACATTTTCTTTTTCATGGTCCCTCCTCCATCAGAGTTTACAGCTTATGGCGAATTCCATCGCCTTCTCTCCATAGTTTCACGTTTTCGATGATACATTGAATTTCCGTCCGCCGGCGTCTTACTTGATCATGACCAGCAGCATTTTGTATCGGGTCAGGGCTTTAAGAGCATGAGGTTTATTTGCGGGCATGATAATCATTTCTCCGGCATTCACAACATGAGGATTTCCGTCGATGCGAATTTCCGCCTGCCCCTCCAGAATATACACGGCCGCGTCAAAAGGAGCTGTATGTTCGCTTAAACCTTCCCCCTGATCGAAAGCAAAGACCGTCATCGTCCCCGACGGTTTACGGATGATTTCCCGACTGACCACCGAATGCGCCTGCCACACCGCCAGATCAGACGGCTTGAAAGCCTTCGTAAAATCATTGATTTGAGTGATGTTCTCCTCCATATGGACCCCCTTTTCTACTAAGATAATAACAAATCATCTCGGAAATTCAATACCGCCATGGCAAGTATTATACAACAAACCTCCCGGACCGGTCATTGACTTAAGTCAAAATATAGGATTATGGTTCGCGAACAGATGCCTGATTGAACAGTCCTCGACCATTGGTCACGAGACAGGGTCTACGGTTTAAATTTCTTGAGAAAAGAGCTTAATACTGGTATGGAAATGCCAGTTTTAAAGAAAATTTATTTTAAGGATGGTCACCTATGCACAACCCTAATTTCAGTTCCGGTCCCTGCAGCAAGAGGCCAGCGTGGACTATCGACGCGCTGAAGAGCGCGCCGGTCGGTCGCTCACACCGTTCCGCGTTGGGAAAAGAAAGAATCGTCAAGGCGCTTAACGATACCCGTAAAGTCTTAAATATCCCGTCAGATTACCTCGTGGGCATTCTGCCGGCCTCCGATACCGGCGCTTTCGAATGCGCCATGTGGTCACTTCTGGGTCCCAAACCGGTCACGGTTTTGGTCTGGGAAAGTTTCTCCGAAGGATGGGCCACGGACGTCAATAAGCAGCTTAAACTCAATCCCACAATCATCAAGGCCGATTACGGCAAAATCCCCGATCTTTCCAAAGTGGATTGGAAAACCGATGTGGTTTTTGTTTCCAACGGCACCACCAGCGGTGTCCGGATCCCCGATTGGAACTGGATTCCCGCCGACCGCGAGGGCCTGTCCCTGTGCGATGCTACAAGCTACGTTTTTGCTCAGGATGTCGACTGGAGCAAAATTGACGTCCTCACCTATTCCTGGCAGAAATGCCTGGGCGGCGAAGCCGCGCACGGCATGATGATCCTGAGCCCCAGAGCCGTCGCCCGCCTGGAATCCTACACACCGCCCTGGCCCATGCCGAAAATCTTCCGCCTGAAGAAGGGCGATAAGATCAGCAAAGCAATCTTTGACGGCGACGTCATCAACACACCGTCCATGATCTGTGTAGAAGATTATCTGGATGCCCTGGATTGGGCTGGCAAAATCGGCCTTCCGGGTCTCATTAAGAAAAGCGAAGGCAATCTGAAAGTCGTGGCCGACTGGGTCGCCAAGACCGACTGGATCGAATTTCTGGCGACTGATGCGAAGACACGCTCCAATACGTCCGTTTGCCTGTCGGTAACGCATCCCAAAGTTGCAGCGCTGGACGCCGATGCCAAGAGCAAGTTTCTGAAAAGCATCGCTTCCGACCTGAGTAAGAAGAATATCGCCCACGACATCAACTCTTACAAGGATGCACCCGCCGGATACCGTTTCTGGTGCGGCCCCACCATTGAAGAGTCCGATCTCAAAGTAGCGCTTGCCGAGCTGGAGAAAGTTTTCAACGAAAAGGTGAAGAGCCTTTAACTTAAGAACTCCTTGGAAAACGTTATGAAGAGAGTATTGGTCAGCGATTCCATGGCTCCCGAAGTTGCGGAGATCCTGGGAAACGCGCCGGGCATCAAAGTCGACGTCAAAACCGGCCTGAAGCCGGACGAGTTGAAGGCGGTTATTAAAGACTACGACGCCCTGATTGTCCGTTCCGCAACGAAAGTTACGGCGGAAATCATCGACGCGGCCGCGAAGCTTACCGCCATCGGCCGCGCCGGCGCGGGAGTGGACAATATTGATATTCCCGCCGCCTCCAAACGCGGGATCGTTGTCATGAATACACCGGGCGGCAATACCGTCACCACGGCGGAGCACGCCGTCGCGATGATGGTGTCGCTTGCCCGCAAAATCCCCCAGGCCACGGCGTCCATGAAGGCCGGCCTCTGGGAAAAGACAAAATTCATGGGAAACGAGTACTGCAACAAGACCCTGGGAATCATCGGTCTGGGGCGCGTGGGCGCCGTTGTGGCCGATCGCGCCATCGGCCTGAAGATGAATGTCATCGCCCATGACCCGTTTATTTCTCCGGAAGTTGCCGAAAAAATGGGTGTGAAGATGGTCGGCATGGATGAACTCTATGCCAACTCGGATTTCATCACCGTGCATTCGCCGCTCGTGCCCGAAACCAGAAACCTGGTCGATGCGGAGTCCTTCGCCGCCATGAAGAAGGGTGTGTTTCTGATCCATTGCGCCCGCGGAGGCATCGTCAACGAAAAAGCGCTCTATGAGGCGCTGCGTTCCGGCAAGGTCGCCGGCGCAGCCATTGACGTCTTCGAAGAAGAACCCACGAAGAACAGGGAACTGATCGCCCTGGACAATGTCATCTGCACACCCCATCTGGGCGCCTCGACCGACGAAGCGCAGACCAATGTGGCCATTGCCATTGCTCATCAAATCGCCGCTTACTTCGCCACCGGTGAAATCAAAGGGGCCGTCAACTTTCCATCCGTGGGTGCGGAAGTTATGGCCCTGATCCGACCCTACCTGGATCTCGCCGAAAAGCTGGGAAGCTTCCAGGCTCAGTTATTGGCCGGCGCCATTCAGGAAGTGGCCATTGAATACAGCGGTGAAATTTTGAATCACAATGTCGCACCCATCACCCTGTCGCTTGTCAAAGGCCTGCTCGATCCGATACTGACCGAGACGGTCAATTATATCAATGCCCCGATCATCGCGAAAGAAAGAGGCATTAAGATCGTCGAAGTGAAGAGTTCCGAGACCAAAGACTATACCAATATGATCGCTCTCACCGTCAAAACTTCGAAAGAGGCCAGTCAGACGGCCGGCGCTGTTTTCGGCAAGAATGATCCCCGGATCGTTCGCGTCAACGATTTCTCTGTGGAAATCGTGCCGGAAGGGTATATGCTGGCCGTGTCCAATGACGATCAGCCGGGCGTCATCGGCAATCTGGGAACCACGCTGGGCAACAACAAAGTCAATATCGCCCGACTGAATCTGAGCCGTGACGCTAAGGCGAAAAGGGCTCTCGTCGTCCTGAATACCGATTCTCCCGTAGCATCGGACGTACTGGATAAATTACGGAAATTACCGCACGTGGTTTCCGTCACACCGATCAAGATGTAGGAAAGAATAAGCTCATGTCCAATGTTGCGGTTGTAGGCACTCAATGGGGTGATGAAGGAAAAGGGAAGATCGTTGATCTTTATACCGA
>SBEK01000042.1 GCA_009668925.1 Deltaproteobacteria bacterium | reverse complement strand
GAACATTGCAATCTACATGCTGACCAACGGCAAATGGACGCTCTTGAAATATGAAACTGTATCGTTGATTGCCGCCGGGGCATCCCAGTCGGTCCACTTGGAATGGAGCAGTGTGAACGCAACAGGCGTGAACACGCTGTTTGCGGCAATCGATCCGGAGGATGCAATCCGCGAAGCATCAGAAGACAACAATACGGCGTTTAAAGACATTATCGTGACGATGCACAAGGGCGTTGAAATGACGACAAAACTGGATGCCGGCCAATACGGGACCGACCAGGATGTCCGTGTCAATGTCCATGTGATGAATTCCGGTGAAAAGATGAATGCCCGGCTCACCGCAGTTGTCGAGGACATAGACGGCGGATTGGTCGCGACGCTTCCGCCGGTTGACATCCAATTGGACTATGCCTCCGATACGAATATCGGCTTCGTCTGGAATACGGCAGCCTCATTCAGCGGTCAGTATCATGTCCGCACTGCATTAAAGTCGGACCAGACGGTGCTGGCCGAAAATATCGCCGCCTTTAAAATCGTGCCGGAAATAATAATTGACCCGGTAACCCTGACCACGGACAAAACCATCTACCTGTCCGATGAAAATGCGGAAATGAGCGTCAGCATCACGAATGCCGGCACCGATATGATTATTCCCGAACTGACGGCGATCCTCAGGATCACAAATTCCGGTGGTGCCGTTGTTTTCGCGGATGAAAAGAAGATAACAACTCTTCTTGCCGGTGCCACCAGCACCGTGAAAAGCTTATGGAATACGGCCGGATCACTGCCCGGAACGTATCTGGTAACACTGGAAGTGTTTATAGAGAACAGTCTTGTAGCTGTAAAAAAGGTGCAGTTCAGTATTGATCCGATCGTCAGGGTCACAGGGTCGATTGCCGCATCTCCCGCGTCCGTCTTGTATGGGAGCGATGCAAAATTTGATTATACGGCGATGAACACCGGCAATAGGGATCTCAGTGATGTGATCCTGCGTCTGTCGATCATTGATCCCGGCTCACAGGATGTCCTGAGGTTGGTTGAAGCTGCTGTCGATCTTCCGGTCGATGTGCAGAAGACGGGCAGCTTTACCATCGCCACGCAGGGATGCAAGCTCGGAAACTATACAGCGGTTCTGAACAGCTTGCACGAGGGCAATATTAGAAAAATAGCCGATGCATCTTTTATTGTCCGGGACGGATTGCCGCCGGTTGTCAGTGTGATGACACCGATCGCCGGGACCGTGTGTAAATCACCGATAAACATCGCCGTTACGGTTGTGGATGATCTCTCCGGCGTGGCCGGGGTCGAGTATCAAATCGATGCGGGTGCGTGGACGTATCTCCCGGTTGCGGACGCGGCGACCGGTCGATATTCCATCGTCTTGACTCCGGTGAAGGCGGACGAGGGTGCGCACACCATCAGCTTCCGCGCAATCGATCAGGCATTGAACATGAGCGTTCCCCTATCCACAAATATCATCATCAACCTGACACCCGTTAAGACGCCCGTGATTCTTTCGCCGGCGAATGACTCCGCCGTGGTGACGGACACAATCAACATCACTGGCGTCAGCGAACCCGGATATACCGTGAACATGGAGTTGAACGGGATTACCGGCGTGGTGCAGGCGGATCCGGCGAACGGGTCTGTTGCGTTTGCCGGAATTCGATTGACGCCCGGTCGTAACAACTTCAGATTCTTTGCCAAGGATCCGGCCGGCAATACAAGCGATGTGCTTCATTATGCACTGACCTATCTGCCGTTGAAGACGACCCTTGCGCTTGATAAACCGGCATACAGCATCAACGAAAATGTCGCGATCGTGGCAACGATGGCGAATGTAAGCACAGCATATCCGTTAGGCAATCTGACGGCAAAACTGGCACTGCAGGACAGCGGCGGTCGGACGATATTTATGGAAGAACAGGCTGTTGCGGCCCTGGCAGCGGGGGCGAGTCTGGATTGGAAGAAAGTCTGGAACACGGTTCTTAATTCCAAGGGCGTCTACTCCGTCAAACTGCAGATGTTTGACGGCAACAATCTTTTGAGTGCCGATGTGGCCCTGTTTGAGATATTGGGCACGGCCGGCACGGGTGACGGCCTTTCCGGCGCAGCCGCTGCCTTGCCGGCGCAAGTATTCATCGGGAATAATGAGAACATCTCCTATAACGTGAGCAATGGCGGCAATGAAGACGTCATGGCGCTGACTGTAAAAATATTGATTATCCATTCTGCCACGCAGGCGCAGGTTGCGAAATTCACCGATCAGCAATCCATCCCGAAAGGCGGTGCCGTTGCCGGAATAAACACCCTTGTGACATCGGCACTAAATCCCGGCGTTTACAGCGCCGTGCTGGCGGTTGTTACGTCTTCCATGCCCATGTCCAAAAAACTGGCCGTTGCCGACTTCGAGATCAAAGCGGGCGTTGAAATAACGAAGATGATCGATACGGCCACACCCAATCTTCTGGTCTGGGTCAACGATAAATGCCGGCATGACATATCGCGGGATGAGGCAAATTGCACCAAGCCGCGCCCCGGTGAAAAATGTGCCGGACCGGATCTGTTGGAAGGGATCTTGCTGGAATCTGAAGCCAACTACCGTATGGTTTATAATCGGGATGATTTCACGGTGGCTCTCAGGAACCCCTTCTATACCGATTTCATCATACTCGGTGATCATGAACCGTTAACGGGTCATTATGACACGGAATTACGAGAACAGATTTATTCAGGAAAGGGCGTGATCTCTTCTCTCTATTTCAAAGATCGCCTGCACAACGCTGAGAACCATGATTCCCTCTTCGGATATACGTACCGCGGCCATTTGCCGGGTTCGCATTATTCAATCCACATATCGGCGGGAAGTTTTTTTGACGCGGCGGCGCTTGAAACGGAAGGAGAAGTGCTGAGGGTGGAGGCTGACAAACCGGAAAATGTTCAAGCCTGGCTCCGGTGGAGGCATGGCCATGGGGGTAACCCATCACCCGGTGGCTCCCCGGGAATCATTGTCAATACCTATGGATTGGGGAAGACGGTATTTTTCGCTTTCGATTACAACGCATCACTGACGGATGATCATTACGCGACATCGGCCATGCTGTTGAAAAAGGCGATTGCCCATATTCATAATGCGACGGCGCCCGACGTTTATTCGTCTCAGAAATATGTTCCCGTGCGGATCGGCTTAAAGAATCTCAGCGAAACCGTTGATTTGCGGTTAACCGAAAGATATCCTGCAGGCATTGACATTTATGATCCAGCGACGGACAACTGGGTGACCGACAGACCGTGGATCTTTGATGTCAGCTTGCCGAAAGGTGATGGCAGAACCGTAAAATACTTTGCTTTTACGCCTTCTGAGACAGGCGTCTATGAATTACAGACGGATGTCGATATGAGTATAAGCGGCAACTATCATTTCTATAAGGGTGTTAGCGTAAACGTGAACGTGAAAGACACCACTACAAACCTTGAAACGGCTGTCATCAATTCGCTCAATGCCCTGCGGCCGACATTCATGGCCGATAAAAAACTGATCAGGAACGTTGTTGCGCAGATCGAGACCGTCCAAAACAGAAAGGTAAATTCCCAGCATGATGTGGAAAAAAATATCATGGATATTGTGTCCGCAATAGAAAGATTGATCGATGTCCGAACGGTCGACATCACGAATATCCGACTAATGTTGGACGAACTCCTGCAGGTCTGGGAGGCCAGATACCTGATGCAGTGAATCAAACAGGTTTTTTTACATCGGGAAATGACGACAAAATCCCGGGATAAGGGAACCTGCATTTCTTCCGACCATCAATCGGCCGGTGAATTGCGCTTGGGGATCGCACGAAAATTATCTTGTGATTATTGTGCCTTGAGCGCAGCGCTTTTCGTCCGAATAGGAATCGTATCCGGCTGTTCTCCCACCTTGTTCTGTTGAAACTGATCCGATCGGGGCAGGATGAGTCATGCACTATCTATCTATCTATCTATGCTCTCACCGCGAAGCGTGGAGAATCCTTTTTTTTTCAGAAATAACTATAAATCGTAGTGTCGCCATAGTATATAATGTTTGAAATGTTGTGGATTTGCTAAAGCAAAAAGATTAAAAAGAAACAGTTCGAGCGTCCTTTACCCTCTGAGCCTGCAGAATAATGCCGAGGCATTTTTTTGAACGAGGAGAGCTGCTTTCATTCTTTGAGCAGGGAGCGGAGCGCATCTGATGATTCAAGATACACAGGGTCGAAGATCAATGAAAAATGTTCTTCCCAAATATACTTGCTTTATCATCCTCCTTCTCCTGGCCACGATTTTCCTTTTTGCCGCACTGGAGGTCCTGCTGGCGCTCACGCCTCCCATTGCCCGCGATGTGCTGATTCACCATCTGGCGATTCCCAAGCTGTGGCTGATGCACGGCGGATTTTATGAGACGCCCTGGGCGGTCTATTCCTATTACCCGATGAATCTGGATCTGCTCTACCTGGCGCCGCTGTATTTCGGGAACGATATTGTCCCCAATTTTATTCATTTGAGTTTCAGTCTGGGTACGGCCGTCCTGATTTACCTGTATTTGAAAAGTAAGGTTGGCCTCCTTGCCGCTCTCCTGGGAGCCGCCGCTTTTATCAGCCTGCCGATTGTTGTGCGAATGTCCACAACGGCCTATGTTGATTTTGGGCTGGTCTTCTTTTCAACGGCGAGCGTCCTGGCCTTGATTTGCTGGCGCGACAGCGAATATCAGAAAAACGGCTGGCTGATGATTTCCGCCGTGGCGCTGGGACTGGCGCTGGGCACAAAATATAACGCGCTTCTGGCCTGGTTTTTCCTGACGCTGGCTGTCGTCTTTATCTATGCGAAAGATACGGGGAAGCAATGGCCCGCGCTGAAATGGGGTTTGGTTTTCTTCGCTGTTTCGCTGCTCGTATTTTCTCCGTGGCTGATCAAGAATGCCGTCCTGACCGGAAACCCGTTCTATCCCTTGTTTCGGGGGCTGTTCGGCCATTCGGGCGCAAGCGCCGGCGGTGTATACTCCGCCGTAGCGGGCGGTTCCGGTTTGAGCCTGTTTAAGGCGCGGGAAATGATTTACGGCGAAAGCATTTGGGAGTCGTTATTGATCCCGATTCGCTTTTTCTTCCAGGGTCAGGATCATTCCCCCCGTTATTTTGACGGCGTTTTAAATCCGGTGCTGATCCTCATCGCGCCGTTGGCCTTTATTCAGGGAAAGCTGAAAGCGGATAAGCTTCTTTTCGTTTCCTTTGCCGGCTTTTTTATTCTCACGGCTTTTTTTCTGGATCAGCATCGCATCCGCTATATCCTGCCGGCCATTCCGTTTGTCATTATTTTGATGGCGATGGGTTTTGTTCATCTGTTCGAATGGTTTGATGGGCGGTCGGCACCCTATCGGATGATTTACAGAGGAGTCCTGGCGATTGTAATGGTCTGCATGATAGCCATCAATGTGGTTTACATGGGACGATATTGGCAAACGATCGGACCCGTTCACTATCTTCTGAAAAAGGAATCCCGGGATCAATTCATCGCGCGGCATGATCTCAGTTATCCAGCCGTGCGATATATCAACGATCATACACCGGAGAATTCGAAAATTAGGCTGATTTTGCTGGCCGGACGGGGGTATTATCTGAACCGGCCATACGAGGACAATGCGTTGTTCGGGGTTGATATCATAAAAAATCTGGTGTCCCTCTCCAGTGATCCGGCGGCGTTTCAAAAATACTTGAAATCCTTGAACAGCACCCATTTTCTGATCCGTTATGACTTGTTGGGAGAGCACCTGGCGCGGATGTTTTCACGAGAAGAGATTGAGCAGTTCTCGGCAGTGCTGGCGAGGAAGGCGAAAATTATTTTCCGGGATGATCACTATGCTGTTTGTAAGCTGGATATCTAGTTGAAATATAAAATCATTTCAGCATTATTCCGTTATTTTTATTTGCCTTGACTTTCATCCATGTTTGGTTTATTAACTCGCATTGACTTTTAGTCAGTAATTGACCCGAATCCATAGACTAAGAGTTATTCCTTGGGGAGCGCGGTAAGGTACAAATCTGCAGTGCACGCAAGCCTTGATCTGATTGCCGGCTTTCGAGAATAAAACCAGATTTGACTGAATTTCCGGACAAACAGATAATGGTTTCAGCAACTGTTATTTTCTTCCCTGAGTATCAGGAATTGATCCCCCGGTTTTAGGAGATGGGAAAAATCAATTTCCAATAGTTTTGACTTCTCTTTACGATGGAAAGGGAGCCACGGAATGTCTGAAGTCTTTATCGGTTTATTTTTCGGTGCCTGCTTTCATGCTCGAAAAATGATATCGCGAATACGTGTTTCGTCCTGCTTTCTTATTCGCCCGATTTCTCATCAAACCCTGCATCATCTTTTTTTATCATATCCAAAACAAAATAATCGAAAACGCCCCGCGGTGTTTCTTTGCGGCGATGTGTTTTGCGCTCACGGAAAATAAACGGGAGAAAGGAGTGGTCTGCCCGATAGTATAACTTAGGATTATCAATGAACCGGAAATCTGCGGTTCATGAAATATTGAATGAGGCATGAATGCTAATCGAGGCGCAGCTTGGCCTCAAACAATTTATGAGCCGTAAAACAAACGGGCGGCTCATAAGAAAGAGAAGGAGGAGAATAATGTCACTAAAGATCAAAAAAGCGGCTGTTTTAGGTGCGGGAGTCATGGGTGCGACCATCGCGGCTCATCTGACCAATGCCGGTATCGAATGTTACCTGCTCGATATCATTCCCTTTGAACTGACGGATGCCGACAAGAAGAAAGGCCTGACGGAGAAGAGCCCCGCCTGGCGCAATCGCTTCGCGGCAAACGGCCTGGCCGGTGTTACAAAATCAAAGCCCGCCAGTTTCTTCACCAAGAAAAACGCATCCATGATCACCATCGGCAACTTTGAGGACAATTTAAAGTGGCTGGCCGATGTGGACTGGATTTGCGAAGTCGTCGTCGAAAACCTGAAGATCAAGCAGGACCTTTTTGCCAAGGTTGAACAAGTGATTAAACCGACCTGCATCGTTTCGACGAATACCTCCGGTATTCCCATTAAAGACATCAGCGCGAAATTCGGCGCTAATTTAAAGAAGCATTTTCTGGGGACCCACTTCTTCAATCCCCCCCGCTATATGAAACTGATGGAGATCATTCCGGGCGTGGAAACGGATAAAGAGATCGTCGATTTCATGTGCAAATTCAGCGAAACGACCCTGGGCAAGGGCGTTGTCGTTTGCAAAGACAGCCCGAACTTCATCGGAAACCGCATCGGGTCGTTCGATTTGTCCAACGCTCAGCGCATCATGTATGAGCGGAAATATAAGATCGACGAAACCGACGCGATCGTCGGCAAAGCCCTCGGCCGCCCCGGTACGGCGCTGTTCGGGACGATTGATCTGGTGGGTTTGGACATCGGCGCTCATGTATCCAAGAATCTTTACGACGCCGTTCCCAACGATGAAATGCGCGATATGTTCTTGCCCCTGCCTTTCGGCGAGAAGATGCTCGCCAACAAATGGCTCGGCAACAAGACCAAACAGGGTTTCTACAAGAAGACCAAAGACGCCAAAGGCAAGAACGTCAAACTGATGCTGGATATCGACACCATGGAATATGTGCCGGCCGGCAAGCCGAAGTTTGACTCGATCTCGGCGGCCAAAAAGAAAGAAAGCATTGCCGACGGCATGAAGCTGGTCTTTTTTGCCGAGGACAGAGCCGGAGAATTTGTCCGCGAATATCTCTGCAAAAACTTCATCTATGCGGCCAACCGCGTGGGCGAAATCTGCGACGATATTATGTCCATCGATAACGCCATGAAGTGGGGCTACAATCATCAGCTGGGTCCCTTCGAATCCTGGGATGCCGTGGGCGTCAAAGAAGCCATTGACGTCATGAAGAAGATGAAGCTGAAGGTTCCCAAGAAGATCGATGAAATGCTGAAGAAAGGCTGCGATTCTTTCTATACCACCAAACCCGACGGAAAATATTACTACGACTTCGAGAAGAAGGGCTATGCGAAGATTGAGGAAGATCCCCGCATCATCATTCTGCCTTCGCTCAAAGAGCGCAACAAGATCGTGAAGGAAAACGGCAGCGCCAGCCTGATTGATATCGGTGACGGCATCGTTTGTCTGGAATTCCACACCAAGATGAATTCGATTGACGAAGGGTTGACCACCATGCAGCATGAAGCCTGCGATATCGTCGAAAAAGATTTCGCCGGCCTGGTGATTGCCAATCATGATCCGCGGGCCTTCTCCGCGGGCGCCAATGTCTTCCAGGTCCTCGCGGCCGCTCAGATGGGCCAGTGGGATTTGATCGAAAAGGGTATCGAGGCGCTGCAGGGCGCCAACATGAAGATGAAATATCTTTCCAAACCCGTTGTGACGGCCCCGGCCGGCATGGCTCTGGGTGGCGGCTGCGAAATCGCGATGCACGGCGCGCGTTGTCTTCCCAACGGCGAGTCCTATATGGGCCTTGTCGAAGTCGGCGTCGGCGTGATTCCGGCGGGCGGCGGCTGCAAGGAACTTCTGGTTCGTCTGACCGAAGGCATTCCCGACGGCCTGATCGAACAGGGCTTCAACCTGCAGTACCACATGGGCAAAGCGTTCGAAAACATCGCCATGGCCAAAGTGTCCACCAGTGCGGCGGAAGCCATGGAGCTGGGTTACGTCCGCAAATCGGAAACCATCAATATGAGCCGCGATCAGCAGATTTTCGAAGCCAAACGTCTGGCGCTGTCTCTGGTTGCTGCGGACTACAAACCGCCCAAACCGGCTTTGATCCCGGTCATGGGAGAGAATTTCCGCGGGATGGTGAATGCCATTCTTCAGAACATGTATTACGGCAAGTTCGTTTCCGAATACGATATGCACGTTTCGAAGAAAGTGGCCTATGTTCTTTCCGGCGGTGATTGTGCGGAAGGCACCTATGTCTCTGAGCAGGAAATTCTGGAACTGGAAAAGGAAGCGTTTGTCAGCCTCTGCGGCGAGAAGAAAACGCAGGAGCGCATTATGTATATGTTGAGCAACGGCAAACCGCTGCGTAACTAATATTGATTAAATCACAGGCGCGGCGGTCTGTAAGCTTATATCCCGCGTCTTCATGACATGAAGGAGGAAAATCATGAGCGATGCTGTAATTGTAGAATCCGTGAGAAGTCCAGGCGGTCGTTATAAAAGAGGAGGTCTTGCGCAGACAAGATCCGATGCGTATGGAATTCAGGTCATCAAAGGGTTGATGGCGCGTGTCCCGCAGGTCGACCCTGCTGAAATCGACGATTTGATCGTCGGCTGTTCTTTCCCGGAATGCGAACAGGGCATGAACCTCGGAAGAATTCTGGCCATGGGCGCCGGTCTCCCGATTTCCTGCTCTGGCATGACCGTCAACCGTTTCTGCTCGTCCGGCATTCAGGCGATTGCCGATGCCACCGCTAAAATCCGCGCGGGCTGGTCGGAAATCATCATTGCCGGCGGCTGTGAAACCATGAGCCATATTCCGATGGGTGGTTCGGCGATGCGTCCGAATCCGGATTGGAAGTTCGACGGCAGCATGCCGGATGTTTATATCAACATGGGCAACACGGCGGAAAATGTGGCGATGAACCACAATGTTTCCCGTGAAGATCAGGATAAGTTCGGTGTGGAAAGCAACCGTCGCGCCTATGAGGCGATCAAGGCAGGCAAATTTAAAGAAGAAATTATTCCCATCGAAGCTTTCAAGTATAAGGTCAAGAACGGCAAACGCATCCGTGATAAGGTTGTTTTCGATACGGACGACGGTGTGCGTTGGCCGACGACCGTCGAAGATCTTGGCAAACTGAAATCACCTTTCAAAGCGGGCGGTGTGGTCACAGCCGGCAATGCGTCCCAGATGACGGACGGCGCCGCATTTTCACTCTTAATGACGGCGGAAAAAGCCAAGGCCCTGGGACTTAAGCCCTTGGCCAAACTGACGCATTATGCCGTTGCGGGCTGCAAATCCGAGGAAATGGGTGTCGGTCCCGCTTATGCGATTCCCAAAGTCTTGAAAATGGCCGGTTTGACGCCGAAAGACATCGATGTTTATGAAATCAACGAAGCCTTTGCGTCCCAAGCCATTTATTCCTGCCGAGTGGTGGGAATCGAAGACCGTTATTGGGCGGGCGACATCAATCCTAATGGCGGCGCCATTGCTCTGGGGCATCCCCTGGGATGCACGGGCGCCAAACTGACGGCTCAGTTGTTGCACGAGCTGAAACGCCGCGGTGCAAAACGCGGTATCGTGTCGATGTGTATCGGCGGCGGCATGGGCGCAGCCGGTATCTATGAAATGCTGTAATAAAATGCCCTTTCCAGCGTCATGTTGAAAACGTCGTTTGAGCCCTTCCGCCGCAGTCATTGCCGCGGCGGCGGAAGGGCCGGCGGCAAATCTGATTTCTCAATTTCCGTCAAAAAGTATGTTTAAAGGCGACAGTCTTTTTACTTGAAATGCGGCACGCTTTACGCTATAGCAAACGGCACTTGGGCGGTTAACTCAGCGGGAGAGTGCTACCTTCACACGGTAGAAGTCACTGGTTCAATCCCAGTACCGCCTACCAGGAAAATTCAACAGGCTATGGATCGGATCCATAGCCTGTTTTTTTTTGGTGATGCATTTGGCGGATCACCCTCCCGGCGACGAGCGGATTTATTCTCAATGTCCGGATTACGGCTCGTTGCGCGGATGGCAGAATTTCCGGCCGGGATATTTCTTTTTAAGGCTTCTTGTGATATCAAATATTCATGAAGTTCGTGTAAATACGTTAAGTCATCTGTTTGCAGAGCGGAGGCCGCCGCGGCGGTTTACTGCGTATGGTTTATTCCCGCGGCGGAGGGAAAGATGCCTGTCATGGTCAAAGCCGGGAGAGGGGCTCCGGCTTATAACTGGCGGGTTAACAGGATGCTGCAATAAATGCCCTGGGCCGCAGACAGCGAGCTCTGTCCTTGATTTGATGGGGGCTGAAAACGGATTGTCCGCGAAGCCACCTGTGCGAAATGGGGTCATCGGAGAAGCAGAGGATGTTTAAAAATAAAAAAGTGATTGTGGTGATGCCCGCCTATAACGCGGCGCAGACATTGAAAATGACCTATGATGAAGTCATGGCGCAGGAGATTGTTGATCGGGTGATCCTTGTTGACGACGCCAGCCACGATGAAACGTCGGCGATCGCCCGACAGCTTCCCCAGACGATGGTTCACATCCATGAAAGGAACAAGGGCTATGGCGGCAATCAAAAAACGTGCTACAAACTGGCTCTGGAAGAGGGGGGGGATATCGTTATTATGGTCCACCCCGATTATCAGTATACGCCCAAATTGATCCCCGCGATGGCGGCCATGATTGGAAACGGACTCTATCATTGCGTTCTGGGATCAAGAATCCTGGGAGGATATGCCGTGGCCGGGGGAATGCCGCGCTGGAAGTATGTCTTCAACCGTTTTCTCACTCTGGCGGAAAATGTTTTGCTGGGCGCCAAGCTCTCCGAATATCACACGGGGTATCGGGCGTTCTCCAGAGAACTCCTGGAACAACTGCCTCTCGAAGCCAATTCGGACGATTTTGTGTTCGACAATCAAATGCTCGCCCAAATCGTCTGGTTCGGTTACACGATTGCCGAGATCAGCTGCCCGACAAAATATTTCACCGAGGCGTCATCAATTAATTTTCGGCGCAGCGTGACGTATGGTTTAGGGTGCCTTCTGACGTCTTTTCAATACCGGATGAGCAAATGGGGAATCGGCCATTCATCCCTGTTTCCAAAGGTGCATTCATGACCGACCCGTGTCCAAATCGCTTTCAGGATTTCTTCGAAAACGAGAAATATGTTACATTAAAAAAGTTCCTGTATAATTACATTTTGCGAAAATATGCCGTCGAAGAAGTCATGCGCGACGAAAAAAAGGACCTCGTTCTGGAGATCGGCAGCGGCATTTCTCCTGTTTTCACTTCCTGGGACCGTATCGTCTATTCCGATGTGTCGCTGTCCGCCATGAACATGCTGAAAAAGATGCTGGGGAAAGGGCAATTCGTTGTTGCGGATGCTGCGAATCTACCTTTTGAGGATCATTCCTTCTCTCACGTGATTGCTTCGGAGGTCCTGGAGCACCTGGCGGATGATCAAAGCGCCTTACGCGAAATTTCGAGGGTATTAAAACCCGACGGCGTCCTGGTGATTACCTTTCCGCACCGCCGCTTCTATTTTTCCTATGATGACCGCTTTGTTAAACACTATCGGCGCTATGAAATCTCCGACATGGTAACCCGGTTGAAAGAATCGGGACTGGACCCCGTTGCGATCGGCAAAGTTCTGGGACCGCTGGAGAAGATAACGACGCTGGCCGTTACGGCGTGTGCGTCTATTGCGGAAAAATTGAAGACAAGAAGAGATTCCTCGGCGGTTTACCGGGAGCCGGAGGATGCGTTCATTACCCTTTTCAAATGGGGGAATCGGGTATATGCCGCCCTCGTTTGGCTGGACGCCCTGATTATGCCGCGGGCCTTGTCGACGGTCTTGCTGATCAAAGCAAAAAAAATACCGAATGAAATTCATGAAAGGTCTGTGACAGGGCCGAACTGAGCATCACTTCGGGATCAATTGTATTTCAGACAACACTCTTCATCGTTGCCAAATATTTCCTGCATAGATAGCGATACGCTTCAATGCCGTCTCTGGCCGATGCCTTGTCCTTATCCGTGAGATCCCTGGTTATTTTGGCCGGGTTGCCCGCAACAATTTTTCCGGCGGGAATATGCATGCCTTTGGGCACGAGAGAACCGACCGAAACAAAAACATCTTCCTCGCAAACGACGTTAAACAGGACAATGGCGCCAATGCCGATCATGCATCGGGAATGAATGTGGACATCGTGAAGGATGACGCCATGGGCCACTGTAACGTCATCTTCGATAATGGTCTGGGAACCCGGATAAACGTGAATAACGGCATTGTCCTGAACGCTGGAGCGATCACCGATGACCACCGGGCCAAAGTCGGCGCGAATGGAAACACCCGGAGCGATCAGGCACTCATGCCCGAGCCGGACGTCACCGATCAAAACCGCATTTGGATGTACGAAGGAATCAGATGGAACCTGAGGCCTCTTGCCGTCAAATTCATAAAGCGCCATAAGGATCACCCTTGCCGGGTTAATAGGTTAGAGAAATATTGACCGACCCGCCCCGTCCGAAGATATCATGCAGGTGGACATATCCTTTGAGTTTTTTCTTTCCGTTGACGACGGCCAGAGTGGTGATTTCTTTCTTCTGCATGAACTCCACCGTCTCCGCCAGCGATGCTTTTTCATCAATGGTTTTCGGATGGGCCGTCATGACCTCGTCGATGGTCAGTCCCTCGAAGGAGGTTCCGCTGTTGACCAGCCGTCGCACGTCTCCGTCGGTCATGATGCCGAGCAGATTATTCCTGCCGTCCGTCACCAGAACGAATCCGACATTCATCCGGTCGATGACCGCAATGGCCTCTTTAGCCGACGTTTTGGTCCGCACGCGGGGAATCCGGTCGCCCACGACCATGGCGTCCCGGACGGTCGCTCTCAACCTGGCGCCCAACGATCCGCCGGGATGAAATTTATAAAAATCCGTTTCGCGGAATTTCCGTTTATCAACCAGCGCAATGGCCAGAGCGTCTCCCATGGCCAGCGCCGCAGTGGAACTGGACGTGGGCGCCAGACCGAAAGGGCAGGCTTCTTTTTCGACGGCCACGTCGATCACGATATCGCTGTTTTTGGCGAGGGTTGACGACATCACACCGGTAAACGAAATGATGGGCGCCCCGATGAATCGGACCGAGCTGATGATCGGCATCAATTCCCGGGTCTCCCCGCTGTTGGAAATGGCCAATAAGATATCCTCTTTGGTCACAATTCCCAAATCTCCGTGAATGCCCTCTACGGGGTGCAGAAAGAGTGCCTGTGTTCCCGTGCTCGTGAGGGTGGCGACGATTTTCCGGCCGATCAAGCCGGATTTGCCTATACCGGTGATAATCACGCGGCCCTTGCACTGATAGATCAGATCAACGGCCTTCGTAAAATTCCCATTAATTCTATCCAGCAGACTCAGGATGCTCTGCGCTTCGATTCTTAATACTTCTTTAGCGAGTTCGAGCGTCTGTTTATTTTTGCCCATGTCTTTGTCCTGCGCGGTATTCGTTTTACCCCGTTTCGGGGAGCACGGGCAAAACTAGCAAAAAAAGCCGGACAAAACAAGAATCAATTGCTGATTGACATATCCGTCAAAATAAATCATGGTTTCGCGCGGTATTATTTGCTAAAAACGATCGCATTCTGATCGGAAGTGATTGAAATGATGAAAGCTGTTTTTATATCCGATGCCCACTTGAAACTGGCTGCCGACGAACGGTACGTTCAGCTTATTCATTTCCTGGCTGATTTGCGCGAGGGAAAGATAAAATCGCTTGTCGATGCCGGGGAGACGGGATCTGAGCAGACAGCCATTGATGACCTCTATATTCTTGGTGATTTTTTTGATTTCTGGTTTTGCCGAAAGGATCACATCCATCCCGAATTCCGGCCGGTGATCAGCTGCCTGGTCGAATTGCAGAAAAGCGGCGTGCGTATCCATTTGTGCGAAGGGAATCATGATTTCTTTATGGAAGAATATTTTAACGATGTCTTGGGTATGGAAGTCTTTGAAGAATGGGCGGACATCAAACTGGATCACCTGCGGGTGCTTGTTGGTCATGGGGATACAGCCGATCATGGCGACCGGACCTATAGGATGTTTCGCAAAATTCTCCGGAGCCGGATTTTTTATCACATTCAGCGCTTTGTTCCTGCATCGATTCGCTGGGGATTGGCCGGCCTGACCTCCAATGCCAGCAAGCAGCTGAATGATGACAACAGCGATTATCTGGTGGAGAGGATGCTCTCCCTGGCCATGAAGAAATTCAATTCGGGTTATGATGCCGTTATCCTCGGCCACTGCCATAAGCCGGTGCTGCGCCATTTTGACGGAGAGGGAAAGAAAAAAACGTTTGTTACGCTTGGCGACTGGATCAAACACTACTCTTTTCTCTACTACGAAAACGGCAAATTCTTTATGTGCTATTACCCGCCGCGATGATTTTCATGATACGCCGGCCTGGGTTTTCCGGATCAACGAAAAACTGGACAGATTCCCTTCTTTATGCTAGGAAACCCGATCTTTTTCATAGAGAAGGACAGCACATATTTCCGGGAGCTTGTTTTGCGGCTCCCCAGACACTTTGAACACGCTGATTTGCGTCAGCGGTCATGAAAAACAGGGAAGAGAATTATGAATTTCGGGGGGATCTATCCGGCATGTTCACTGAGGGACGCTAAGTTCGTTGTCATTCCGGTTCCCTATGATCTGACGTCGACCTATCAGCCCGGCAGCCGCCGTGGACCGGCCGCAATCATCGAAGCCTCGACCAATATGGAGCTCTATGACGAAGAGCTGAAGAAAGAGACCTACCTGGCCGGGATTCATACGACCCTGCCGGTAGCGGTGGATGCGCGCGGGCCGAAAAACATGATCAATGCCGTGCGCAAGAAGATCAGCCGCGTGATCGCATTGGACAAGATTCCGGTCATGTTGGGCGGCGAACACAGCATATCACTGGGAGCTATACAGGCCGTGTATGAACGCTATCCGAAACTGAGCGTCCTGCAACTGGATGCTCATGCCGATTTGCGCGACAGTTATCAGGGGACGCCCTATAACCACGCCTGCGTGGCCAGACGGATCACCGAAATCTGTCCTCTGGTCCAGGTCGGCATTCGCAGCATGAGCAGGGAAGAAGGAGATTATCTGCCGCAAAGCAAGGTGAAGTCCTACAGCGCCGACTACGTTTTCGAGAATGAGAAATGGGCCCAAACCGTCTGTAAAGATTTGCGGGGGGATATCTTTATTACCATCGATCTGGATGTGTTCGATCCGTCGATCATGTCCGCCACCGGCACGCCTGAGCCCGGAGGCCTTGCCTGGCGCGAGGTTCTGTGCCTGCTGCGCCTGGTGTCGCAAAAGTGCGCTATTCGTGGTTTTGACGTTGTGGAGCTGGCGCCCCTGCCGGGAATGGTTGCCCCGGATTTCATGGCTGCGAAACTGATCTACCGATTAATCGGTTACATCACTGAATAGATTAACCCTGAAACAGATTATTATACATGGAGATGAAAAAATTGAATCCGAGTGTTCCCAGAAAAATATTCTTCACGAAAGGCGTCGGAGCCCACAAAGAGGAATTGCATTCCTTTGAGCTGGCGCTGCGCGACGCAGGCATAGAAAAGTGCAATCTGGTGCAGGTATCCAGCATATTTCCTCCCGGATGCAAAGTGATTTCCAAGGTGCAGGGCGTTAAAGAACTGCAGCCGGGTGCGATTACGTACTGCGTGATGAGCAGGTGTTGCAGCAATGAACCCCGCCGGCTTCTTTCCTCGTCGGTCGGTCTGGCGATTCCCGCCGACAAGAAAACGTACGGCTATATCAGCGAACATCATGCCTTTGGACGAACGGAAAAAGAGACCGGCGATTATGCGGAAGACCTGGCTGCCGCCATGCTGGCGTCCACGCTGGGCATTGATTTTGATATTGATGAAAGCTGGGACGAAAAAAAGGAAATCTTCAAGATCAGCGGCAAGATCGTCAGTACGCGCAACATTACGCAGTCAACCATTGTTAAGAACAACTGGTATACGACGGTTGTCGCAGCCGCGGTTTTTATCTTTTGAACAGGGAGACCGCCGAATATTCAAATAACTCCTTGACAAACAAGGCGGATAGTGGTCTAAAGTCAACGTTTTTCAAACAGGTTCTGTCGCGGGGTGGAGCAGCTTGGTAGCTCGTTGGGCTCATAACCCAAAGGTCATAGGTTCAAATCCTATCCCCGCTACCAAAATAAAAAAAGGGCTGGAATTGATATTCCGGCCCTTTTTTATTGTACCTGCGCCGATTGGCGAACATCAGAACTGATAGCGAAGCCCGACGGTGAGACCGTGCGTCCGCAAACGCGATTCAATGCCGTTGACGGCAATCCCCGCGGGGATGACATCCATAAACATATTGCCCGCGGAGGTCTCCACACGACCGAGATCAGAATAGCGATAGGCGACATCCAGGCTGAGGCGATCGGTCAGGATGATGCCCGTGCCGGCCGCCAGCATGTAGGCAAAGTCGGTCCTGTCGCCCGCCGGCGTGATGCTGATCTTGTGCGCGCCCGGATTGCCGGGGAACAGAAAAGTCATTTCCCCCAGCCTGTTGTAAGCAAAACCTGCGCCGCCCCCCAGATAGGGTTCGAAGCGCCACAGTTTCTTCCCGGGCAAAAAACCGTTGATATCGACAAAGACATTCAGCATTCCGGAAAGAGAATCAGCCTTTGCCGAGACGGGCTGGCTGGAACCCACGGACAGAAAGTTGGCGTTGCCGTCATAATTCATATGAAAGCGGTAGGTGAGGGCCAGATCGACCCGCAGCCAGGGCAGAAGCCGGCGGCCCAGGGCCGCCTCCGCCAGCGGGAAACTGCCGAAATCACCGTAGGCGCCGATGGGTAATCCGTCGTCGCCGGCTGCGCATCCAAACAGTGCGGGCGGGCTGACCGACGAGCAATCCACGTCAGCCATATCGGCCGACCGTGACTTCTCATAGCCGATGGCGCCCCTTAAGTACCAGCCCCCGGCCGTTGCGGAGCCGGGGAGCGCCCAAACAAACAGAAAGAAGATTGTCCCTGCGGTTAAAAATCTTACAGACCAGTTATACATTTTCATAAACCGAAAAATCCTTCCTCAGTATTCAGTGGTCTCAGAAAGGGCGAGGCAGTTCCGGCCTCCGGTCAGGCATTCCGGTTGGCATACACATGACCCTGAAGGGACAGAGCGCTCATACTCTCCGGGGCATCTCAGTGGTTATAATGCAGACGGATATGGCACAGGCCGTCCTTGACGCGCGATTCCACCTTGTCGGCGTTTTCGTGAATCAGAAACAAGGAAAGCCTGGAAACCCCTTCAGGAGACAAGAGGACCTCGTCTTCCGTTGGTTTGACGTCGGTAAACACCATTGGTATTCCGTTATACGTCATTTCTACATCGAGGTTGAATTCGTCAAACGAGACGACAACCCGGATAGGTCCCGAAACGGCGGCCCCGGCTTCAGCCGTTTCAAAGGTCTCGTTGATGGCAGCGGCGGCCCGGCCGATCACATCCGGCATGGCGCCCCAGAGTCCTCCCTGTTTCTGCATGAAGGTAAAGACCTTGTCGGACGAGTCAACGCCCGGAACCAGTTCAATCTCTGCTTGCTTGGAAATGCCGATCCTCATGAGCAGGTTCAGAATAATGGCCGACAGTGTGGCGAGCGAAAGGGAAGACTGGAAAAACGGCCGGATGGCGCCGGGGAGATCGTTATACAATCCCGGAATAAAATCCACGCTGAGGCCGAAGACGATGGACGTTCCGATGACGAAGGTCTTTCTGGCGTCAATCATGCGCGAAAGCATGATCTGGATGCCGGCAAGGATCATGAAACTGACGGCAAAAACGAGGCTCGCGCCCATAACCGGCGTCGGCATAATAACGAATATGGCGGCGACCTTCGGCATGAAGGCGAGGATGATCAAAATAGCCCCGGTTGCATAAGCGATGGTCCGGCTGGTTGCGCCCGATGCGATGGAGAGACCGATATTGCTCGATGAGGGGGACTGACCCAGTGCGCCTGTCAGACCTGATAAAATATTGCCGGATGCGCAGGCCAGGATGCCTTTGCTGATGGAAGTCATATCCGGCCGCTTCCAGCCGGCATCATTGATCTTCTGGCAGGTGGTCAGATCGCCCATGGTTTTGAGCGCGGAGGACAATGCGGCGACAATGAAAGGGATGATCAGTGCCGTGCTGAAGGATAAGCCATAGGAGCCCGGGGCGGGCCAGGAGATCCAGGGGGACTCGCCGAAGTGCCGGAACTGATCGGGTCCGAGCACCCCGAAAAACAGAGCCAGCGTGTAGCCGACGCCCATGCCGATCAGCACCGAATAAAGGCGAAGTTTTCCTTTTCCCCAAACCGTCAGGGCGATCATGGCCAGCAGGGTCACGACGGCGATGGCCGATTCCGTCGGGTCGGGGGTGGCATGGAGGGCGTCCACCCCGACAAATCTTTTCATGGCAAACGGAATGACTTCAACACCGACCATGGTAACGATCGTGCCGGTTACTTCGGCAGGAAAAAACGCGCGCATCCGGGCGGCGACGCGCGAAAAAACGGCCTCAAATGTTCCCGCGACGAATGTCATGCCGAAGATGAGGGGAAGACCGCCGGTCTTTCCGGCCAGAATGGAAGCCGAAAGGAAAGCGGGACCGTTGAGAAGCGGGCACAGATAACCGGAGCCGATGGGGCCCTTTTTTAAACCCTGTAGGATGGTCGCAATGCCCGATACGAGCATGGCCATGGAAATGAGGTGCCGCGCATCATAGCTGGTTCCACCGATGGCGTCCACAATAAGCACCGGAAAGACAAAAGCGATCGTGATTAAAAATATATGTTGAATCCCGAGCAGCAGGAGCGGGCCCATTCCGGGGCTTTCATCGACGTCGTAAATCAGGTTGGCCGGCTTGGTGCGCGTTGTCATGGCCGTCTCCTATGTGCTTCTTTTGATTTTGGAACACGATATTCTGTTTTCATCGAGATGCGTATCGGAAACACGTCTTCATGTCCGCGGATGCTCCGTCAAACGGCACGTCACCGGCGCCGTCTATCGGGAAACCGCATGAGCGGCTTTCCGGCGCGGAAATTTGATGTACGGGCTGACCTTGGAATTAATATTCTTGCCCGTGCCGTCGTAGTTGAGCGTCACAATGGGAACGCCGGTATATTCTTCAATGCGCGCTGCCATGGCTTCGGTGACCAGACCGGCGCAGCAGAAAGCGGGATTGGTCTGCACAAAGAGCGAGATATCAGGATAATGCTGCATCAGGGCCGAAATCTTCAGCAGGTTGTCGGCGGATTCGCCGAAGTGCTGGACGGTGATGTCGAAGTGGTCGTAGATTTTTTTGTAGTCGATATCGCTGCCCAGCGACGGTTCATTCAGAAGCTCGTTGAATATTTTATAGTAGCTTTTCTCCAGCTGGTTGACCAAGGCAATCAGTGTTTTGGTGAAGATGACGTCCATGAACTCACCTTCCAGAAACCAGCGCCGCATGTAAGGGCTGGCAATGAGTTTGGCGAATTCGTTAAAGGGGGTTGTGATGACTTCGCCTCCGTATTCCTCGATGCAATGGATCAGATCCTGATTGAACACGTCATTGTCCCGCGCATACATATCGCCGAATATGGCGACTTTCGGCCGGTGCCCGGGCACCGTCTCAATTTTTTTAAAAAGATTCATTACTTTGGACAAATCGTCGTCCTTGCTGCGTCCGCCGAGGAGGGTGTTGTAAAGGATGGTCAGGGCTTGAGCGATCACTCTGTCCGTCACGCCTTTTTCCTTCTCATAGGGGCGAATGCGGCAGCCGACTTTACGCAGCATACCGCCGAACATATGCGCGAAATACGCTTCGATGGACGCCTGCATCGAGATTTCACTGAGCGACAGGCTGCCGATATAGACGTCCACGTGTTCCATCCCGTGGCCCGCCGCTTCCATGATTCCTTTGATGAGCTCCGGATACAGCCGGATGTTGCAGGCCACGTGGCTGTCAAAAATCCAGCCGACGGTCTGGGCGGGGTCCAGGAGGTTGTCTTCAATATAGTCCATATAGCTCTGGGCAATCAGGTTGACGGGCAGACACTGACCGGTATTGGTGCGCAGCCCGCGCTGAATGGTTTTATCCGTAAGCGGCACCATACGCGCGTCGACCCCTTCTTTGAGAAAAACCGCTTCGAGCAGTTTGGAGTTGATGGGATCAAAACAGGGAAAGAGCAGCGTCTTATCTTTGATTTTAGAGATACTCGAGGAATTCAGCGGCAGCTGACGCGTCGAAATGAGGCGCAAGTCCTTGTTGTGGTGATGATTTTTAAAGGAACGCACCGCCGCTTCGATGCGGGTTTCGTAACCGACATTGGAATCGTGTTCGTCGAGTTCCAGAATCAGATAGGGTTTGCCGTATTTGTCCATGATTCGTTTAAAGTACTCCAGCGTAAAGGAATCGGGACTGCACTTAAAGGAGGTCACGTAAACGGGATATAAATCCGGCGTATGGGCGATATAGAGAGCGGCCTTAAGAATCCGCGCCGCGTGCGTCCAGTGGATTCTTTTGAGCAAAGGTTCTATCTCGGAAAGATCCTTTTGCTCCGTGGGCAGCATGTCCTGATAAAACGTTTTAATGCCGAGCGCGCTGAAGATATCCGGAATGCCTTTGTTCATGGAGTTCTGCATGATGGCGTATGGCCGTCCGAGAAGCGCCACGCTGATGCTGTTGTCTGCCGGTTTTTCTCTTTTGTAAACATTGAGCAGATTCGCGCGGCCTTCCGTGTAAAAGGCCAAAGCTGCTTCGTACGCGTTGTAGATTTCCCAGTAGCCGGTATTCAGGATCGACTTCAGGATCGAAAAGAGCTCGATGCGTGATTGAAAGGAGTGATGGTCAATGACCGGCATGATGGCCTTATTTTTAAGCCGCATGCTTTTCATGCCGGCGGAGAGGGTCGCCGCAAATTGGGTATAATAGCAGTAATAGCGATAATCTTCGTCTTTTTGTTTGGCGGCTTCCAGATAAAACGGCAGAAAAATGTAATCACATTTGTCGACCAGATACTGCACGTGGCCGAAGAAGGCATTCATGGGTGCGCAGAATTCAGCGCCGGCCAGCTTCTTGCCGGTTTTAATAGCGTTTTTGAATCCCTCCGATGTAACGGTTTCCACACCGAGGGTGGCGAAAAAATGCTTCCAGAGCGGCATTTCCTCCGCCAGATACAGTGCGTTGGGAATACCGATTCTGACGGATTTCTTGAAAGCAGTGCGATTATTCCCCAGCGGGAATACTCTGTTTCTCTCTCTGATCAGATCATACTGCTTCTTAGAGGTGCCGACGTAGTGTTTGGTGTCGTAGTCCCGGCCGCAGAGAAAGCCGAAGGCCACGGTTTCCTTTTGCACCGTGACTTTATTGATCTTACAATTGTTATGGCACAATTCGCAAACTTCATTTTCCACGGGGATGTCTTCGCGGCAAATACCCAGGCCCCGGAAGGCGGAGTTGCACACGGCATTCTCAGCGAGAATCAGCGCGCTGCCCAAAGCGCCCGTCAAATGGCAGAACGGAGAGACGAAGATGGGCTTTTTAAGGCGGTGTTCGAAAGCGGCAACCAGCGCCCGGTTGCGGGCGGTCGCTCCCTGAAAACAGACGCTCTGCCCGATCGCGGCCTCCACGGCGACCTTGGCGAGATAGTTCTCGCATACGGAATGCAGAACACTGGCCAGCACTTCGTCGACGGAATATCCTTCCGTCAGATAGTTGTTGATGTCGCGCTCCATGAAAACGGTGCAGCGGTCGCTGGAAATCGGGGATGCGGTGTTCATGGCGCGCGCCGAGTAATCCGCCAGCCCGACGCCGAGTTTGTTGGCCTGTTCTTCTATAAAGCTGCCGGTGCCCGCCGCGCAGACGTTGTTCATCACGGAGGAAGTGACCATGCCGTTCTTCATCGTTGTGAACTTGGCATCCTGGCCGCCGATCTCGATAATGGTATCCGCGTCATTGTTGAGTTCAAAGGCGGCGCGCGCGTGCGCGGTGATTTCATCGATGATCAGATCGGCGTTGATAATGCGGCCGACAAACTTGCGGCCTGATCCGGTCGTGCCGACGCCGTCGAAAATAAATGTACAGGACTGACGGTGAGCGACATCGTCGATGGCTTCAAAAAGGCCCTGAACGGCTTTGACGGGCTGCCCCGCCGTCTGCGTATAGAGGCCGACCAGGACTTCGTTGTGCCTATTGATCAAAACGGCTTTCGTGCTGGTCGAGCCGACGTCAATGCCCAGGTAGACTTCCTGCTCTTTTTGCAGGGGGCGGTAAATATCCACTTCAATCGCGGCGGCAGCTGCTTTGGGCTCATATAAGAAACTCATGTGCGAGGAAAAATCCGGATAGCTGGAAAGCGAGAACTGCAGCCGCGGATAGCCGAAAATCTTTTCCTTGTTTTCGTGCACGAAAAGATCATCCCAGTTCCCGGCGTCCATCCGCTCAAGTCTGGAATCTTCGAGATGGAGGAGCGCGGCGCCGATTGCGCCATACAGATGACTGTGGTCGCTGATAATGGGTTCTGCTCCGAGGAGGTTCCGGAAGTGCTTGATCACGGCGGCGTTCATGGATACACCACCCGCCACAACGAGCGGGGTGCAGATATTCGAATCGGGAATCAGGGTATCAATGACGTTTTTGGCCAGGCCTTCACAGAGGCCGTCGCTGATCTGACCGATGGAATAGCCTTCCTGCTGGGCGTGAATCAAATCCGTTTTGGCAAACACGGCGCAGCGTGTGGCAATCTTCGGGATATTGCCTGCATTGCAGAAGGCCACCGTGCTCAAGGTTTCAATGCTCTTGAGGTTGAGCCTTTTAGCCTGCTGATCGAGAAAGCTTCCGGTCCCGGCGGCGCAGGACGAATTGGATCGGAAGCGTTCATAGTCGCCTTCCTTGTTGAAGGTGATCAACCCGAAATTTTCGCCGCCGATAAAGATTATGCTGCCGACGGACTCATGATACCTCTTTACCGCGGCGATCATCGCAATCTTTGCATCATAGCGCGGAACGCCCTCAAGGACATCCGGGCCCGACTGGGTCATCGCGATGCCGCCCACCTGATCTATATCGATTCTGCGCAGGATCTCCCGCAGGGTATCGGCAATAGCACCCCGGTGAAATTCATAGAACGTGTCGACAACCGTGCCGTTCTTATCGATGAGAACCACGGAAAGGGCGACAGAACCAATATCTATTCCAACAATGTTGAGCATAAGGGTTTCCAATTGAGTATCCGGTCGCTGTATGACGTATCAATCTGATCGCGGGACAGTCTCTGCTTGGCAGTGCCGAATCAGTCGAGATTGTTTCATCGGATCCGCTAGGATCCATTTTTTGCGGGGAAGTTTAGCACACGTTCTGGAAATTATCAGTGAAATATTTTATGAGAAAAAAATCCCTATGGCCGGGCAGACCATAGGGATTCAATTGACACTTAGATGTTACGGTTACGATCTAGAAATAGTATTTGATGCCGGCGCCGACGTTGATGCCGTGCAGTTTAACATCCACATCGATCCCGGGGGCGGTATCAGAGGTGTTGTTGTCGGAAATATAGTTGTAGCCCACTTCAAAGTTGAAGCCGACTTCCTTCAGGGCCGGGAAGTTCCATTCCGCACCCACCAATGCGCCGCCCATCCAGAATTTTCCGTCCACGGCGGTGACGGTCTGTTTTGCATTATAGCGGCCGTAAGCTCCCTTCAAACCTGCATAAAAGCGGCTGTTCTCTCTCACCATGAAGGCGAACATCGGCTTCAATTCGAGCAGCCAGAGATCGGCACTCAAATCACTGGGAGCGCCGGTAACGGAAACTTTAGCAGCGCCGTAAAAGCCGTTGAGTTCCCCGCCGACAGCCATGTTGCCCAAGCTATACCAGCCGCGTACGGACGCGCCATTCAGAATGTTGCCGGCGACGAGTCCCTGATAGCCGACGCCGATTTTAAAGTTATCCGCCGCAAAAGAAGGAGCAGCACATAGACACAGCACCGTAGCCACGACAGCTACATAACCCAAAATTCTTCTCTTCATAATTTTCCTCCTAAGGTTTTTGATATAGAC
>SBEK01000041.1 GCA_009668925.1 Deltaproteobacteria bacterium | reverse complement strand
GTCGTTAATAAAGAACATACTGAGCAATAATTAAATAAAATAAAGGAGATGCTTTATGATTAAGTCAAGACTTTGTGATCTTATCGGGATCAAGTATCCTATAATTCAGGCGGGTATGGGCCCTTTCAGCAATAACAATCTCGGCGTTGCAGCGGCCAATGCCGGCTGCCTGGGCCTGCTCTCCACCAGCGGTCTCACCGGCAGAGACATGCAGCCGTTTGTTTATGATGCCTGGATCAAGACGGCCGAGGCCAATCCGGATGATGATATCCCCACCGCGATGGAAAAGGTACTGAAGCGGACGTATCGCCTGACGAAAGACAAGGGCGGTGTTTTCGGCATTAACGTCATGGTCGCGGCGGAAATGGCGGCCGAAGCAAATATTATTGTTGATGCAGCTATCCGGGTGAGGGAAGCAAATCCCGAAATGAAGAAGAACTTCAAAGTCATCTTTACCTCCGCCGGTGACCCGGTCGGCTGGCATGACAAAATCAAAGGCGCCGGGTTTACCTGGATGCACGTGGTGCCCTCCGTTAAGGGCGCTTTGCGCTGCAAGAAAGCTGGTGTGGATGTCATCGTGGCATCGGGCCATGAAGGCGGATTCCATACCTCGTGGGAGCCGGTTCATTCCATGATTCTGCTGCCCGCCGTTGTGGAAGCCGTATCGGACGAAAAAACCCTGGTCTGCGGAGCCGGCGGATTCTGCGACGGCAAGACCCTGGCGGCCGCGCTGGTTCTCGGCGCCGACGGCGTTCAGATGGGCACGCGGTTCCTCGCTACACAGGAAAGCGACTTCCATCAGATCTGGAAAGAAGGCGTTGTGGCCGCGCAAGACAGAGGAACGCTCGTGGCCCGCGGATTTGTGGGACCGGCCCGCTGGCTGAAAACCCCGCGCAGCGAAGAGCATGCCGTAAACACGCTCAAAAAATCGCCCGGCGTTTTCCTGGGAACCCCCGATGATTTTACGACCATTGATATGTCTCTGATCCAGTATGAAATTGAATCCATCAAGGCTGTTTACGACGGCGACAAGACCAAGGCGCTCATGGCAGCCGGCGAAGCGGCCCAGAGAATCAATGACATGCCGAAAGTCGCCGACATGGTGGAGAAAATCGGTAAGGATGCCGAAGCCATACTCCGCGATGTTCCGAAAAAATATCTTGCTTAATCCGATAATCTCCCGAGAGAAACAGGGATCTTTACCGAATTGGGCGGATCTGCGGCGATCAGGTCTACGTTTTATCGATACAGGCAAAAGGCAATATAGATTAAGGTATTCGTTACTTTAATTTATATTGCAGCCTTATTGACTTTAAATAAACACTGGCAAAATAAAAACCAGGCAGCATGAACTTCCAGCCGAGTGTCTTTTGACTTCCTGGTGAATCCGCTCCCTGCCCGTATTGTGCTGCCCGCGTAACCGATTAATGTGAAACCGTGAGATGAAATCGAAAAATGGATCTTGTATCCCCCTCATAGCGAGAAAGGAATCAATGCCCACAGACGTTATTCCGTTGGCGCAATGGCTCAAGGAAATTCAAAGATGCATGCTTCTTGCGGCTTCATCAATTCAGTAACTAAGGAGGAATGAAAAAGATGAAGCAAATGTGTAAGTGTTTTTCGGTCGTATTTCTTGTTCTTGTGGTATGGTCTTGGGTCGCTTTCAATCCATCTGGCGCTCTGGCGGCCAAGGCAGAAAAAGCCGCTAAAGCCGTAAAAGCTGCGGCCTCTTTCGATGCTAAAAAAGTGTCGGATATGTCGGATTTCGATCCGGGCAATCCCGTCATCCCCACCGGGGACACGATTAAGATCGCCGTCGTCGCGGCCTTTTCCGGTCCGAGTGCCTACAATGGACAAATCTATTTTGGCATGGCGCAGTGGGTCGCCCACGACATCAACAAGCGCGGCGGTATTATGGTGGACGGCAAAAAGAAGCTGATCGAAGTCATCAAAGCCGACCACATGTCGAAAATGGATCAGTGCAAAAAAATCACCGAGCGGATGGCGCTGCAGGAAAAAGTGCATTTTTTCTGGGGCACCGATGGCAGCCATTTCATGAAAGTCATCAATGAAACGGCCAAAAAATACAAGATAATCGCCATTAACGCCACGTGTATGTCCGATGATCTTCAGGATGCCGTCAATTTCTCACCCTATTCTTTCCATGCCACCTTCTCCACCGCTGCTGTTTCCCGCGGCATGGCTTATTACTACGGACAGATCCGTAAGAAAGAAAAGAAATTCTACATTCTCAATCAGGACTATGCCTTTGGACACCAGCTCGCGGAAGATTTCAAGGCGGGGCTCAAAGAGTATTACCCTGACGCACAGATTGTCGGCGAAGATTTTCACAAACTGTTCCTCACGGACTATGCCCCTTATCTCAGCAAAGTCAAAGCCTCCGGCGCCGAAGTCATCTTCACGGGCGACTGGCTCCCCGATGCCGGAAACCTGCTGAAGCAGGCCCGCCAGATGGGCATCATGCTGCCTTTTGCGAATATTTATGTGGATGAGCCCAACTATCTCCATGAAACGGGCGTCGAGGGAACCAAAGGCCTTGTCAACATCAGCGCCTATTATGATTCCACCCCCTTCTTCAAAACGAAGGATCAAATCAGGGTCTACACCATGTGGAAGGAACAGCAGAAGAAGTGGAAGACGCCTCCATACAGCAGCATCGCCTTTCAGCACTTCACGGCCAATGCCGCCGGCTGGGTCATGACCACCTACTGGGCCATGAGCGTTCTGGAAAGAGCAAAGAGCCTCGATCCGGAAAAAATCATTAAAGTCTGGGAGAATGACAGTTTCGAATACATCAACGGCAAGGTCGTCAAAATGCGGGCCTGCGACCACAAAGCCATCATGGATCTGGGCGTGACCGAATATGTGCCGCCGGAACAGCAGAAGGTTTCCATGAATATTCCCCCCTTCTATTGGTTCAAAGGCGCCTCTTATACGGGACCGGTCTTCAAGGTTCCTGCGGCAAAGATCCTTCCGTGGATGGATCAGAAATTGGACCGCTGCAAGGGCAAGAACGACTGGGGCGAATAATGTACCAGTCTGACGGTCAAGGCATTAGCATATAATGACCGCGAAACAGCATCAATCAGGGCCTCCTCCGGGAGGCCCTTTTCTTTTTGACAGGACTGCCGCCCATCGGTTATAAACCTTCCATATTCCTTTCGGAGGGCCCTCATGGATGAAAAAATAAGGCAGGCGATATTCCGGCAGATCGAAAAGGAGCCGTTCGGCAAAAAATTCGGGTTGAAGCTGCTGGATGCAGAGGAAGGCTATGCCCGGGTCGAAATGCATTTTACCCAGGATCTGGAAAACATGTTCGGCATGGCGCACGGCGGAGCCATTTTCTCGCTGATCGACGCCGCTTTTGAAGTGGCTTCCAATTCCCACGGAACGATGGCCGTGGCCCTCAACATGAACATCACGTACCTGGCATCGCCCGCAAAAGGATCGCGGCTCACTGCCGAGGCCAGAGAAATCAACAAAACCAAAAGAACCGCCGCTTATGACATTCGCGCCACCGACGACTTAGGAACCCTTCTGGCGACATGCCAGTCTCTGGTCTACCGGCTGGACAAGCCGCTGCCGTTCCTATGAAGAATAATAAAGGCTGTAGGCTGTTAGGCTGTAGACTATTAGAAAGAAAAAGGGGCGCAAACGCGCCCCACAAAATAACCTAACAGTCTAATAGACTATAGCCTAATCTTCTATTTCAATAATCAGATATTTTTTCTTTCCCTTGCGGACGCGGAGTTCATGAACAGCGCCGAAATCATCGGCGGACAGTTTCTCATCGATGGATTTGACCTGCCGCTCGCCGATATAGATTCCGCCCTGCTCTATGAGGCGTTTGGCTTCCGACATGGACTGTGTGAGTCCGGACTTCGCACAGGCGGAGGCGATCAAAATACCCGCGGCCAGGTCGGAGCGGGAGACCGCGTAGCGCGGAATCGCGGATGTGTCGGCCGGCATCGCTTCGCGCGGAATATCGCTGGCGGGAAACAGATCCGCATCCACCGGACGCGCATGGAAGGCTTCCATCGAAGCGCGCCAGGCGGCTTTCGCCGCTTCCGCCCCGTGGGTAACTTTTGTCGCCTCGTAGGCCAGAACCGTCTTCGCCATATTCAGCCGGGCGTCGGCCAGCGTTTGGACTGCGGCGATTTCGTCCAGCGGCAGATAAGTAAAGAGCTTGAGGAATCTTTCGACATCCGCATCGTCGCAGTTGACCCAGTACTGGTAATATTCGTAAGGCTTGGTCAGGGCTCCGTCGAGCCAGATGGTTCCTTTTTCCGTCTTTCCCATCTTCTGGCCCAGCGACGTCGTGATGAGCGGAAACGTCACCGCCTGGGCGTCTTTGGCTTCGACTTTGCGGATCAATTCGGTGCCGGCCAGCATATTGCCCCATTGATCATTGCCGCCCATCTGCAGGGCGCAGCCGTAATGCGAGAACAGATAAAGAAAGTCATAGCCCTGCAGCAGCATATAATTGAACTCGATGAAGTTGAGCCCCTTCTCCAGCCGGATCTTGTAGCTTTCGGCCGCGAGCATCCTGTTCACGCTGAAATGCCGCCCGATGTCGCGGAGAAATTCAATATAGTTGATTTTGGTGAGCCAGTCGGCATTGTTGAGCAAAAGGGCCCGGCCTTCGGAAAAATCGATATAGCGGGAGAGCTGTTTGCCCAGGCACTCGGCATTGTAATCGATTTGTTCGCGGGTCAGAATCTGGCGCATTTCCGTCTTGCCGCTGGGGTCGCCGATCATCGCCGTACCGCCGCCCACCAGCGCAATGGGGCGGTTGCCGGCTTTTTGCATATGCGCCAGAGCCATAATGGGCACCAGGCTTCCGATATGAAGACTCGCGGCGGTGGGATCAAAGCCGATATAGCAGGTCACGGGTCCACGGTCGAAGAGCTCGGTAATCAAGGCCTCGTCGGTGATCTGTTCGACAAAACCTCTTTCCTTCAGAATTTCGTAAGCGCTCTTCATGGGTCCCTCCGTTTTTTCTATTCTTTGAGCCTGACGCTGATCCTCTCGACGGCCAGGGCTTTGCCGCTTTGCGCATCGATATCCAGAAGAACTCCCTGCAGGCGAATATCGCCTTTGGCGACATCAAATCTATAGGGCATCTGGGTCAGGAATTTCTCGATGATGGTATCTTTTCTGATGCCGATCACGGAGTCGAACGGCCCGGTCATCCCGACATCGCTGATATAAGCCGCGCCGCCCGGCAGGATTTCATCATCCGCCGTCTGCACATGGGTATGCGTGCCCAGCACCGCGGACACCTCGCCGTCCAGATACCAGCCCAGGGCCTTTTTCTCCGACGTCGCCTCCGCATGGATATCGACGATGACGACATTGGTTCTGGTTTTCAGCCGCGCGATTTCTCTTTTCGCCGCTACAAACGGGCAGTCCATGGGCTGCATAAAAATGCGTCCGGCCAGATTCAACACCCCCACATAGTCGCCCGCCGGCGTTGGCATCAGCACGGAACCTTTCCCCGGCACTGAAGGCGGGTAATTGGCGGGCCGCAGCAGGGTTTCATAATCCCCGATAAACTCGAGGACTTCTTTCTTGTCCCAGATGTGATTTCCGGAAGTCAGAATATCGATGTGCGCCTCGTAAAGCTCTTCGACAATGTCCCGGGTGACGCCGAAGCCGGACGCCGCATTCTCGCAGTTGGCGATCACCATGTCGATGCCGCGGTTGCCGATAAGCGAAGGCAACAGTTCCTTAACCGCTCTGCGCCCCGGCTTTCCCACGATATCGCCGATAAAAAGGATCTTCATATTCCCCTGCTCCCGCGCGGTTTACTTCGCAAAATTAGACACGCGGGTTTCCCGGATGACCGTTACCTTGATCTGCCCCGGATACGTCAGTTCATTTTCAATCTTTTTGATAATGTCGTTGCACAGCATGACGGTGTCATTATCCGAGATTTTTTCATTTTCGACCATGATGCGTATTTCACGCCCCGCCTGAATCGCAAAACACTTATCCACGCCGTTGAATGAATGGGCGATTTTTTCCAGCTCTTCCAGGCGCTGTACGTAGGTCTCCAGCATTTCGCGGCGCGCCCCCGGCCGGGCTGCGGACAGCGTATCGGCCGCCTGCACCAGCACACCCAGGAGGGTGTTGTTGCGTCCGTCATCGTGGTGCGTGGCGATCGCCTGGACAATGCGCGGGTTCTCGCCGAAGCGTTTGGCAAAGTCGGCGCCGATGGCCGCATGCGTTCCTTCAATTTTATGGTCTACGGCCTTGCCGATATCGTGCAGAAGCCCCGCACGTTTGGCTTCCTTGATATTCATCTTCAGTTCGGCGGCCATGAGCCCCGTGAGATACGCCACGTCGATCGAGTGCTGCAGAACGTTTTGTGAATAACTGGTTCGGTACTTCAACGCGCCCAGCATATTGATGATTTCCGGATGGATATCGTGAACCCCGCAATCGAAGGAGGCCTTTTCTCCCGTTTCCCGGATGATTTGCTCGACCTCTTTTTCCACCTTCCGGACGATGTCTTCAATGCGGCCGGGATGAATCCGGCCGTCCTGAATAAGCCGCTCCAGTGAAATGCGGGCGACCTCCCTCCTTACCGGATCGAAGCTCGACAGAACCACTGCTTCCGGCGTATCGTCGACAATCAGATCAATGCCCGTCGCCGCCTCAATCGCCCGGATATTGCGGCCTTCACGTCCGATGATGCGGCCCTTCATTTCCTCGCTGGGGAGGTTGACCACGGATACCGTATGCTCCGCGACGTAGTCCCCGGCATACCGCTGAATGGAGTAGGCAATAATTTCCCGCGCCTTCCGATCCGCCGTGAGTTTGGCCTCTTCCTCGATTTTCCGGACAATGCCCGCCGCATCGCGCTTGGCCTCCGATTCCATGGATTGGATGAGGATGTTCTTTGCCTCATCGGGTGTAATGCCGGCAATCTTTTCCAATTTGTCTTTTTGTTCTTCCACCAGGGCGTCCAAACGCCTGTGTTTTTCCTCCAGGGCATGTTCTTTCTGGACCAAAGATTTGTCACGGCCCTCAATGGCCGTTTCTTTTTGCGACAACGTGTCAATCCGTTTATCCAGATTTTCTTCCTTGGCCCGGATTTTACGCTCCAGCCCTTCCAGGTCACTTTTCACTTCTTTGGTTTCACGATCAAAATCCGCTTTCATCTTCAGCAGATTTTCTTTCGCCTGCAAAATTGCTTCCTTTTTGATCGTCTCGGCTTCTTTTTTGGACTCGCCGACGATGCGCGCCGCCAGACTCTCCGATGCTTTGATTTTCTTCGCGGTAAATATTTGTTTCAGAACATAACCGACAACCGCGCCCGCCAAAACCGCCACGACTATAAACAGGACATACAAACCGCCGTTTAACATGTTAATTCCTCCTCTTTTATCCCGTCGAAGGCGGCTGCCTTCTGAATCCGTCTTCCCTCAAAATGACAGCTCAAAGCTTCCACAGGATTATATTTAAACCTTCCGGCGGACATGAAGACTGCCTTGCCGAAGGATTCATTGTTTGTAAATTTTTTTAAACCGGGTAATGGATGAGTAGACGGACGATGGGATAAAGAAACCCCCGCCTATGCCGTGTTAATCAGTATTTTGAACCTTTTAATAAGTGGGCGCCCGGTTTTGTCTGTTTCAGGCTTCCCGCCACCCGCAAAAACGGATGAGGCGGGCATGCACACCGCAAACAAGTATAGGCCCCAGGTTCAAAGTGTTGGCTCAAAAACAAATGACAATCACGCACATCGCAGGGGTAAACAGCCTTTTAATTAACTTGCGTTTTCAATCAGTTGAATCAACTTTTCGGACCTGTACTCCAGTTGATCAAACAGGTCCTGATTAACTCCCTTTAACTTCAAAAAATCTTCTGTAATGTTTAAAGCCGCCAGGATAGCCGCGTCCAGTGCCCGGAGTCCGTCGCTTCGCCGCATGATATCTTCAATTCTTTCATTGACGCACCGGACAACATTGGCCACTTGTTCATCTCCCGCATCACTCAAAACCGCAAGTTCCTGTCCTAAAATCGTAATGTCGTAACGCTTTTTCAATACCCACGCCCTGGAAGCTTATTTAACCACCTCTATATCTGCAAGTAAATCAAGCAGTGAATCCACCCTTGCGCGTACGCTGTTCCTTTCCTCATCCAATACTTTAAGTTTGCCCTTGTATTCTTCTATCTCCGATTCTTTATTTTTTAATGCTTCCTCCAATATCGAAATCTGCTTCTTAAGAAATACCTGTTCACTGACAATTTGTTTAATTTTATCTTCAAGCTCAGTAAATTTACCTATTTCCACGATTTTTATAATCCTTTTTTTAAAAATATACCGCTTGGCAATTCTGTTTCAATTTGATTTTATTTATGCCGATTCATTGCTGAAATGTCAAGTCATTATTTCGGTTTGCGCACCTGCAAGCGATTGAAAATACCTGTCCAATTCGTGAAGTATGTCATCGCCCTTTGTCATTTTACCCACGGTTTCCCGAAAGCGTCCGGAACCGGGAAGCCCTTTCGTGTACCACAGCAAATGTTTGCGGAATGTCCTTACCGCAATTCCCGAGCCGTATATTTCCGCCTCCAGCGCCCAATGCTCTTTTATGGTCTCATACCTTTCGGCAAGCGAGGGGCCGACACTTTCGGAAGATGCCCGGGACAGGCGTCCTATGCCCCGGAACAGCCACGGATTTCCCAGTGCGCCCCGGCCCACCATCACGGCGTCGCAGCCTGTCTCCCGGCGCATGCGCTGCGCATCCTCGGGCCGCCAGATGTCGCCGTTGCCGACGACGGGAATGTGAACGGCGCTTTTTACCCGGGCAATGATGTCCCAATCCGCATGACCGGCGAAACCCTGATCAGCCGTCCGGCCATGAACAATAATACCGCTTGCTCCGGAACCCTCGGCCATTCTGGCCATTTCACAGGCATTAATGGAGCCCGCGCTCCAGCCCGCGCGGATCTTGACCGTCACCGGGACGCGGACGGCCCGGACAACAGCCTCTACAATACGGCCGGCAAGAGCGGGATTTTTGAGCAGCATGGCGCCGGAACCGGTTTTGACGACTTTTCTGACCGGGCAGCCCATATTGATATCGATTACATCAGGATGATGTTTGGCGACAAACTTCGCCGCCTCGCTCATCACAGCCGGATCAGCGCCGAAGAGCTGTATCCCCAGCGGCCGATCCGCAGGCGAAGTCTCCAGATATTCAATTGTTTTTGCTGATTCACGGATCAGACCGTTGGCGCTCACCATCTCAGAGAAGCACAAATCGCAGCCGAACCGCCGGGCCGTCAACCGAAACGGCAAATTCGAAATGCCGGCCAGCGGCGCTAAAAGCACTTTATCCTGAATCAGACGGATGGCATCGGACACGAATCAAACCCGCCCTGACGCTGATTTTCTAAGATATTCGCCCGCTTTTTCCAGTTCGGCGAGCGTATTGATGCCCATCACCTCGACATAATCGGCCGTCGGAAAGGCATGGGCCCCGACGCCTTCGCGGCGGGCAATTTCCACAATGTCCGTCAGATAATATTCCTTTTGCCGGTTGTCGTTCTTAATCTGCGCCAGAGCCGCAAATAAGAATGCCGTATCCACGCAATAGATACCCGTATTAATTTCGAGAATTTTCTTCTGCGCCTCGGTGGCATCCCGATCTTCGACGATCTTCAGAATGTCGCCGCGGTCATTCTTTACAACGCGGCCGTAAGCGTGGGGTCCGGGAGGTTCGGTCGTCAGCACGGTTACGGCGGCTCCGGCGCTTTGATGATTCTCAATCAGCGACCGGATCGTCGCCTCCTTGAGAAGCGGCACGTCGCCGCAGAGAATAACCGTCAGCCCCCGGTAGTTTTTGAGGACGGGTGCGGCCTGCAAAACGGCATGCCCGGTCCCCAGTTGCGGCTTTTGCTCCACAAAGACCAGCGCGGGATCGGGGAAAGCCTCCCTGACCTTGTCCGACTGATGGCCGACGATCACAACAATTTTTCCGGCCCCGGCGCGCCGCGCAGCTTCTATGGAATAGTGCAACAGCGGCTTGCCTTCCAGAACATGGAGCACTTTGGCGATATCCGATTTCATGCGGGTGCCCTTCCCCGCCGCCAAAATGAGCGCACAAAATTCGTCTCTGGGGATCAATATCTTTACCTCACCTTGTTCACGTCCACGGCCCATCCGGCCCGGACGGTAAAATGACGAGCACTTCCCTGATGGATTTCTGGTCGGCATCTTCGATGATGAAGGTCATGCCCGAGAATTCTATTTTTTCCCGGGTGCGGGGAATTTTCCCCGCCTGCTCAATCAGAAACCCGCCGAGGGTTTCATAATTGCCCGGGGGCACTCTTGTCAACAAGATTTGATTCAAATCGTCGATTTTCATGCGGCCGTTGATCAAATACCGTCCGGTCGCTATTTTTCTGTAAAGCTTTCCGCCGGTATTGTATTCTTTATCGATGTTCCCGACAATTTCCTCTCCGATATCCTCCATGGTCACGATGCCGACGGCGCCGCCGTACTCATCGACCACAACGGCCATGTGTTCGCGTTTTTGCTGCATATCCATCAAAAGCGAACCGGCTTTCTTCGTTTCCGGAACAAAAAGCACGTCCGTACGCATGCCGTCACGAACCGTGGACTCCCGGGGGACTCCCTTCTCAGCCGCCTGCTGTTTCAGCAGCACATCCAGGAGATCGAAATAATGCAATATGCCGACAATATTGTAAACCGTATCTGCATAGACGGGAATACGCATATATTTTTTGGCCGCAACGATCCGGACCGCTTCATCCAGCGGCATCGTCTGCGGCAAAACCGTCAACGCGGAAATGGGAACCATGATTTTCCCCGCCGTCAGTTCGGAAAAATCAAATACGCGGCCGACCATCTGCTTTTCCGCCGCCAGAATGTCGCTGCCTTCCGTCTTTTCGCCTAGAATATATTTCAGGCCCGCCTTTGTAATGTAAGAGGGACGCTTCACCTTCTGATCAAAGGAAATATTGACGGCTCCTCTGGAAACCGCCGCGACAAACCAGGTCAGTGGATAAAAAATAATGGAAGACAGACGGATGAAATGGGCGACCTTGATGGCCAGGTACTCCGGATAGTGCTGGAAGATGCTGCGGACCATAATGATCAGAAACAATGTCGGCAACAGGATGAGGAAGGCGATGCGTTCACCCTGCTTTGCTCCGAAAGCGTCAATCAATAGACCCGTCGCCAGCGTCGACGCAACGATGATCGCCAGGTTCGTGCCGATCAGCGCGGTTGAAATAAACCACTCCGGATGCTCTTTTAACCGGACCGCCTGCGCGGCCGAAGACGATCCCCGGCGTGCATAATACTTTATCTTGCTGATGTCGGAGGAAAATAAAGCAACCTCTCCTCCGGAATACAGGGCCTCCAGAAACAGGCAGATGAAGATGATCGCAACCATCAGATAAACGCTCATGATGGGGTCACCGCCGGCGTTGGCTTTTCCTGCTCAATCCGGATTTTCTGAATTCTGGTTTTGCCGACATTCTCGACGCGGAACCGTAAGCCGTCAAATTCAACGGCCTCGCCGCGCTCAGGCACTTTCCCGAACAGGTGCAGAACGAAGCCGCCTATCGTGTCGAACTCCTCCTCGGGCAACGCGGCGTGCGTGAGATCGTTCACTTGCCCGATCGGCATCCGGCCGGGGACAATCATCGTCCGTTCATCCAGAACATCACAGTTGCAATCCGTCAGCGCATCGCTGTGGTACGCCTCTTCAAACAAATGGGCCAGGATATCTTCCAGGGTCGCCAGACCGGATACACCGCCGTACTCGTCGACCACAACGGCGATCTGAATCGATTTTTCCTGAAAATCGCGAAGAAGAGCGTTGATGGTTTTTTCCTCCGGAACAAAATAAGGCCTGGCCAGCAGATTCGCCAGCGAACCCGATTTCCCGATGCCGAGCGTGTCCCCGAGGAGATCACGCGCCAGAAGGATCCCGATAATGTTGTCGCGATCGTTCCGATAAACCGGTACGCGTTCATACCGGCCGCGAACAATCTCCCGGACAATGTCCGAAGGCGCCCCATTAACGTCCAGGCAGAACATATCGACGCGGGGAATCATAATGTCCGTCACCGGCCTGTCTCCCGATTCAAAGATGGTTTTGATCAGTTCCTTTTGAGATTCGTCCACAACGCCTTCGAGGCTCCCGGCATCGATCAGATGCTTGAATTCGTCTTCCATAAGAACATCCTCATCCCGGGTTTTGCGCCGGTCCAGCTTTCTTAAAAGAAGGCCGGGCGCTTTCTCCAGAGCGGCCACAATCGGAAATTCCAGGCGGGAAACGGCCAGCATGAGCGGCGATACCGCCGCTGAAATCTGCATGGGATAAGTCACGCCGAACGTTTTGGGAATGGCTTCACCGGCCAGGAAAAGCACGGTGGACGTCACAACAATGGAGATCCACTGTCCCGGCGCGCCGAAAAGACCGATGAACAGCGATGCAGCGAGGATGGAGATACTGATATTGACGGCTTCGTTGCTTGTCACCACCGTGATCAAGAGCCTTCTGGGATTCTCGAGCAGTTTCACCACGGGATTCAGAAAGGGATACTTGTCCGCTTTCATTTTATGAAGGTGTAAATCCGACAGCGACAGAAGCGCCGCCTCCGCCGATGAAAAAAAACCGGAGAGCAAAAAAAGAATAAACAAGATGACGATATCAGAACCCGAAACCAACAGCGTTTACCTCACCGATGGGACAGGGATTGAGCATAACTTAACAGATCCGTTATCAAAAAGATACCGGACAATCCGCGTCCGCCTCGCCCCCGGCTTGATCACGGGATTCTATTATTCCATTGACATCAAAAAGCATCCTTCCTATACTCCGCCCATAAAATATAGATCAGCCCGGACGGACCGGCAACCCAAGTGTGCGGCATTTTTATTTCATGCCGGAGAAGCAGGAGAAAAATTATGAAAAGAAAGATCATCGTCGCCGTCTTTTTCTCGCTTTTGTTTTGTCAAGTAAGCCAGGCCTCGCTCCTGGATGTCCTCAAAGATACGCTCGACGGCGCCGGCACCTCTGAAAAAACAGGCAGCGGCAAAATCGACCTGGGATTGAAGGAGGCGCTCCATGTCGGGATCAAAAACGCCGTGACGGCTCTGGGAAAAAACAACGGCTATTTCACCAATCAGGCCGTCAAAATTCTTCTGCCCGACGAAGTCCGGCAGGCCGAAAGCGTTTTGCGCGGCGTCGGCTTCGGTCCCGAGCTGGATGAATTCACACTCAGTATGAACCGGGCGGCGGAGAAAGCTGCGCCGCTCGCCGCGGATATCTTCGCCCAGGCGATCACGGATATGTCCTTCGACGACGCCAATAAGATTCTGAAAGGCGGCAACACCGCGGCAACGGACTATCTCAAAGAGAAAACCTACGCCAGGCTGCTCGCGCTTTTCGAGCCGGCCGTCCGCAAGACCATGCGCCAGTATAAAGTAACCGAACAGTATGACGCCATTGCCGGCAAAGTCCAGGGCCTGCCCCTGCTCGGCAAAGTCATTCATATCGACGTGAATCACTACGTTTCATCGAAAGCGCTCGACGGGCTGTACTTCACCCTGGCCAAGGAAGAAACAAACATTCGGACGAACCCCAAAGCACGGGTGACAAGTCTGCTTAAGGAAGTCTTTAAATAGCGCTCATGCCCATCATATTTTATAGAGGAGAATTCATTCATGCCCAATATTCTGCTTATCGGAAACGGCGCCCGGGAGCATGCCATGGCCGAAGCCATCATACGCTCCGGACGCAATCCCCGCTTATTTTCATTCATGAAAGCCAATAATCCGGGAATCGCATCCCTTTCACTGAAAACACAGTTCGGCAGCTATGCGGACCTGGCGGCCATCACGGCTTTTGCCCGGGCCGAGAAAATTGATTTCGCCGTCATCGGCCCGGAAGACCCGCTGCAAAACGGCGTCGTGGATGCGCTGGCGCAAACGGGCGTACCGGCGGTCGGCCCGAATAAGAGTCTGGCGCGTCTGGAAACATCCAAATCGTTTACCCGCAATCTGGTCGACAAATACAACATCCCCGGCAATCCGCGGTTCAAAGTCTTCACCGCCGCCGATGGTCTGGAAGCGTTTCTTCGTTCCCTCGACGGCATTGTCCTGAAACCCGACGGGCTCACGGGCGGCAAGGGCGTGCTGGTGCAGGGCGATCACTTTGCCACCCCGGAAGAAGCGCTGAAATTGTGCGTCGGGATATTGAAGGGCAGCGCCTCCGTCATCGTTGAAGAAAAATTCGACGGCGAAGAATTTTCGCTGCAGTGCCTGTGCGACGGAAAGACCGTCGTCCCAACGCCGCTCGTCCAGGATCATAAACGGCGCTTCGACGGCGATCGCGGCCCCAACACCGGCGGTATGGGCTCCTATTCTCTTTCCGACCATTCCCTGCCCTTTTTGAAGCCGTCGGATATCGAAGAGGGCCTCGACATCACCCGCCGGATTGCCGCGGCGCTCCTACAGGAAACCGGCAGTCCTTACAAAGGCGTCATGTACGGCGGCTTCATCGCCACCAAGGACGGGGCGAAGCTGCTGGAATACAACGCCCGCTTCGGCGACCCCGAGGCGATGAACATCCTGCCGCTTCTGAAAACGGATTTCGTGGATGTCTGCCGGCACATCATCGACGGGACGCTCGAGAAGCTGAATGTTGAATTTGAAAAGAAGGCAACGGTCTGCAAATACGTCGTTCCCCGGGGCTATGGCCTGCCCGCCGATCATCCCGACGCCGCATCGTCCCAAGCGAAGATTGAGGTGGGCGACGTGGGGAAAGCGCGGCTTTACTACTCCTCCGTCGACCGAAGAGACGACGGTTTGTATCTCAGTTCATCGCGGGCCATCGGCATCGTCGGCATCGCCGACACGCTCGATGAGGCGCGCAGGATTGCCCAGGACGGCGTCAAGGCCGTGCGGGGCCCCGTGGCCTATCGGGAAGATATCGGCACGGCCGCGCTCATTCAAAAGAGAATGGACCATATGCGCAATATTCGGAAATAGTCCTTTCCCTTCGGCGCCGGATGCCTCCCGCACCGCGCGAACACGCTGTGCCGCATCGGCGCAGACTGTTCGTATTCCCCGGCCTGATACCCGTTTCCCGGAGCACAGGCGATTGCTCTACCGGATTTCCAGGTTTACCGTCGTCATGAGAAAATATTCGAATGTCCCCTGGCGGTTTATCTGAGACAGGGGCGGCTTGGCGGGCGGCGGAATGACGATATCGCAGGCAACCAGTTCAATCCCCTTTTTATGAACGGCATCCATCGGGATGTAAAGCGGCGAAGGCGGCTTGGCCCCGGCGGCAAAGGCCGCCAACTTCCGGAGATTTCCTTTCCGGTCGCGGAAAAAAACGGCCACGCTTTCCGCCGGTGACGAACCCCGGGGCGGGGCGATCAAATCCAGTTCTTCGATGCGGATGCGCCCCGCTTCTTTTTTGATGCGGACGCGCGTGGTGTCAAATTGCAGGCGGGCCTTGCGGTGATCATAGCCCAGTCTGGAAGGGATCTTCGCCTGATACCTGATTTCCGAGGCGGGGTCTATCCACCGGTTGATGCCGGAGCCCGCAACCCAGTTTCCGGTCATCGAAAACCTGGGGTAGAGGGTATAAGGAAACATGTAGGGACTGCGGTTAAACAGGTTTGCGGCTCCTTCAATGTAGGAGCCGCCGAAACGACCGGTGAAAAGCAGAAAATCAAACTCGTCTCCGAATTTTATGTCGTTGACGCGCGGCATCATCCGGACCTGGCCCAAATCTCCTTCATCGTACCAGAAGCCTCCACCCGCGTGCATGACCGCGTCGACACCGTTGCCACACGACGTTTCACCCGGGTCGGGGGAAAAAAACGAGGCGTGGGAGCCGTTGGCCACATAAACAACGGGATGCGTTGTCGGAACCCCGCCCGGCGCGTGTTTCCGCACATTTGCCCAAGGTTCGGCCGTCCCTTTGAAATGCTTGGAATAAGCCGCGCACAGCGGCTGGAACCCCTCCTCGCCCGGGATCAGGACAACGGCGATGTTTTCGGCTTCTCCTTCATGGTAATTGCCGGCATTCCAGATCCAGCTCTTGCCCTGGAGGTCGGTTTTCAGGATGGACAGGTGGTTGACATAATATGGCATCCAGTATTGAAGGATGACGGCGTCCCGATAGAGAACGCCTTCCCAGGTGAGCTCCGCCCGGACAAGCCGTCCATAAACGGCGTTGGGGTATCGGCCGACGATTTCGCGCCAGGGATGAGCCATGCTTGCGAAGGGCTGCGGAAGATCGATAAAGTAGTCGTCCTTGCGGCCGTTGAATTCCCGGCGGTTGGCAGACGTCGATGGCTCGGCCGATACGTGATCTTTCCACAGATCGCATTTCACCATGGCCTGGTCCTGGCCGTTCTTATCCGGCGAACCGGAAAGAATGGCGGCAATATTCTTCGGAGGCAGATCGACATAGACGATGCCGGTGTTCGGGTTTGCGACAACGTCTGTTTTCAGGACGGGAGCATATTGATTCAAAAGCGCCTGAGCCGTGAGACCCCGGCTATCCAGTCCTTTCAGCGCGGCATCATTGACCCGATCGGTATCGACAAGAAAATAGGTGTCCACTTCATCGATGAGCAGTTCCCCGCCGCTTGCGTCTTTTGTCAGAAGAAGCACGGAGACTTCGGCAAAGGCGGGCTTGGGAAATTCATGCGGCAGGGGGCCGATCCGAAAGGTCTCTTTCCGGCCCGCGGCAACGGACCCGAGAGAAGCATGTATACGAAGATCCTCGAAGGGCTCGTGAAAATCCAGGGCGATGTCATAAGTGCCGGAAGCGCTCACGTGGACATGGAGCGCAAGAAAAGCGCGCCCCTGCTGATCAAATTCCCAGTTGCAGCCCTCGATGATTCCCTGATTCATGGGGTGGACGGCAGCGGCGGCTGCCACCGCCTTGCGGTCGCCCGAGCGGTTGCAAATGCGGTCCTGCGCATCCGTCACGAGCGCCGGACGAATCAACGAACAGCCGCACAAACCGATGCCGGCGGCAATGATCAGCAAGGCCCCCATGATGCGCGCGCTTACCGTCACGGTTGGCTCCCCCCTTCATTTTTTCCGGGAATCACAAGCGAACAAAGAAAAGAGACAAACTCGGGAGTGTTGAGAACGTCGCCGACGCCATGGCCGGCGAGGTCCGCGGGAACCATCATGGCTTCTCTTTTCCCGCCGTCGCGGGGGCCGGTCTTTGCTCCGGCAGCCGAATCTCCCTCAACCAGAAGCCATTGGCCCAAAGGGCCGTATGGCTCCGATACGATCAGAACCGGATACCTGCCAAGGCCGTGGGCGAGCGTGAACCGGTGCCATTGGATCTCCCGCCCTTCGCTCATCTGCTCGGCAAATCCGCCATAGCTATATTGCGCAGCGCCGAGGACGGTCGCGCCGTCGGCCGAAAGAAAAATGAAGCGTCCCCCGGCAACCCGGACGCGTCCCACATCCGAATTGAATCGCGCAAGAAATGCCCGTCTGATATCGTCTGCGGAAGCTCCGCTTTCGTGGGCCGCCTTGGCAAAAACACCTTGCCGCGCGAGGTGATCGACCTGCGAGGAAACGGACACCCAGTCGCCTTCCCATTCGGCCGACTTCAATATCTTGATCCGGCCACCGGGTCCGGAAGCACTATTGTGAACGGACGGAGGTTCAGCTCCAGCCGTCACAACGGCACAGAGCATTAAAACGATCCACACGGCTCTCGCCATATCATTTCCCCGCTTGCGCAATTCCGGAAGCCGCAACGTGTTTCCGGGCCCTCCTTCGTAACACATGTTGCATCGGGATTCTACGGCAATTGAAGCGCTTCACCCGGAAATGACGGCTCTTCAAGATCGGGCATTTCATTACGGCTGATCGGGCGGAGCTGAGGGAGCGCCTGCGGGCGGAGGGAGATCGGCTTTGGCATGGTTGGGGCAATACACGGTGGGTTCAGTCCCGGCGATGTAGAATTCTTCCCGTTTTGTCGGACAGCCCGGAGCGGCCAGGTCACCCGTCTCCGGATCGATGAGGACCGACACGACCGAATCGGGCTTCGCAAAATCGGGCGCCGCTTTGTCGGCCAGGGCGGTGCGCATGAATTGTTCCCAGACCGGCGCACAGATCGCCCCTCCGGTGAACCCCGCCCCCATGGGCGTGGGCTTATCGTAGCCGGTCCAGACACCGGTAATCATCCGCGGCGTGTAGCCGATGAACCAGGCATCCCGGTAGTCGTCGGTGGTCCCGGTTTTCCCCGCCGCCGGGTGCACCTGACTGAATCCTCTGAGCGATTTGGCGGTCCCATAGATAAGGACATCCTTGAGCATCGAAGTCGTGACATAGGCAACGGCCGGCGACAAAACAGGGGCTATTGCCGGCGGAATCTCCGTCCACAGACTTCGCCCGCGGTCATAAATACGCATCATGGTCCTGGGTTCGGGCCGTTCGCCTCCCGTGGCCAGTGGGCAGTAAGCCAGCATCAACTCAATCAGCGTCACTTCATCGGTTCCCAGGGCCAGAGAAAGATCATTGGGTTCGCGCAGTGGAAGTCCCAGATTTCCGGCAAAGGCGACGAAATCCCGGACCCCGATATCCTCCAGCAGTTTGACCGTGATGACGTTGTTCGAATAGGCCAGCGCCTGCCTCAGGGACAGACTTCCGTAATGCCGGTTGCCGTAATTGCGGGGCTTCCATGTCTCGTTGTTGCCGCGGATGTAAGAGACGGGATCGTCATTCCACATGCTGCCGGCCTTGATGCCCTTGTCCAGCGCTGCGGCGTAAATCAGGGGCTTGACGGCTGATCCCGGCTGGCGCTTGGCAAAAAATGCCCGGTTATAGGGGCTCTGTTTGAAATCCGTCCCCCCCACCGCAGCCAATACATCCCCGGTCGACGGGTCGAGCGAGACCAGCGCGCCCTGCAGCTCTGAAGAAACTTTCCGGACGCCTTCTTTCAAAACCCGCTGGGCGAGCCGCTGCAGGTCCAGGTCCATGGCCGCAATGACGTCGAGCCCCCCCAGCTCAATGATTTCCGAGCCGTAGCGTTCGGAAAGCTTGCTGCGAATATGGGAAAGATAATAGGGAGCCTCATCGGATCGCAAAAAGATGATACGCTGCGCCGTGAGCCGCTTGGCGCGGCCCGGGGTAATCATCTTAAGTTCGGCCATCCGTTTGAGGATCAGATTTTTCCGGTCGCGGGCGGCCGGAAAATTCGTAAGCGGATTGTAGCGCGTCGGGGCCTTGGGAATGCCGGCGAGAAGCGCGCACTCGGCTTCGGTCAACTCGGGCGGGTTCTTGTCGAAGTAGAGTCTGGCGGCCTGAACAAGACCCCAGGCGCCGTTCCCGAAGTAGACTTCATTGAAATACATCTCCAGAATCTGCTTTTTGGTATACTTGCCTTCGTATTCGACGGCCAGGATGCCTTCCTTGAGCTTTCTCTGAATCGTTTTTTCGTTGGAAAAGTATTTGTTCTTGATCAGCTGCTGGGTGATCGTGGAACCGCCCTCGGCCATTCTCCCCTTGATGACGTCCTTGACCAGAGCCCGGGTGATGCCGCGCACATCGATGCCTCGGTGCTGATAGAAACGCGCGTCTTCGATCGCGACCAGGGCGTTTTGCAGGAAGACGGGAATATGGTCGATGGTCACCCAATATCTTTTTTCGGGCAGAATCCGGCCCACAAAACGCGACTGGCTGTCGAAGACCTTGATCGAGCTGTAATCCGGCGTGAAGGGAGGATAGGTCTCCATTTTTTCCTGGACCGCAGCCGCCGGGACGGCATGCAGAAAGAAGAGAAGCCCCAGCAGGACCAGGATACGTTTTGCAGATCCGGGGCGTTTCACCATTTTTCTATTTCCTTCCCTTCCCGACAGCCGGCAATCCGGCAGCGGACGAGACGATGCTCAATGATGGAAGAAACGCAGACCGCAGAACGCCATGGCAATGCCGTATTTGTCGCAGGTATCAATCACCTGCTGATCGCGGATGGAACCGCCGGCCTCGACGATGGCAGTCACGCCGCTGCGGTGCGCGCGCTCGATGTTGTCGCCGAAGGGGAAGAACGCGTCGCTCCCCAGGGCGACGCCCGTGACTTGGGAAAGCCAGTCCTTCCTTTCAGCCGCAGTGAGCCCTGCGGGCTTTCTCGTAAACGTTTCGGCCCAGACCCCGTCGCCGATGACATCTTCGGGCGTATCGCCCAGGTAGACGTCAATGGCATTGTCGCGGTTTGGTTTGGAGACATCGTCGCGGAAAGGCAGATCCAGCACTTTAGGCATGTGCCTGAGCTGCCAGAGATCGGCCTTCTGGCCCGCCAGCCTCGTGCAGTGAATGCGGCTCTGCTGACCCGCACCGACGCCGATCACCTGGCCGTCCTGCACGAAACAGACGCTGTTGGATTGCGTGTATTTGAGTGTAATCAGAGCCAGCACCAGATCGCGCTTCTGCGCATCCGTCAGGGTCTTCTTCCGGGTCACCATGTTTTCCAGCATGCGGCTGTCAATCTGCACATTGTTGCGGCCCTGCTCGAAGGTGATGCCGAAGACCTGCTTGTGCTCGATGACTTCGGGAACGTAGTTCGGATCGATTTCCACGACGTTGTAATTGCCGCCCTTCTTCGATTTCAGGATCTCGAGGGCTTCCGGCTCATACCCCGGGGCAATGATGCCGTCGGTGACCTCGTTCTTGATAATCTTTGCCGTGGGAACGTCGCAGGGATCGGAGAGCGCGATCCAGTCGCCGAAGCTGCTCATCCGGTCGGCGCCCCGGGCGCGGGCATACGCCGAAGCCAGTGCGGAAAGCGGAGCCCCGGCGTCGATGTGATACATTTTGCGCAAAACGTCATCCAGGGGAAAACCCAGAGCCGCGCCCGCCGGCGACACGTGCTTAAAGGACGTTGCGGCAACCATCCCTGTGTTTTCTTTGAGTTCCTTCACCAGCTGCCAGCTGTTGAGTGCGTCCAGAAAATTGATGTAGCCGGGTTTGCCGTTTTGAACCTTGACCGGCAGATTGCCGCCATCCGCCATAAAGATCCGGGCCGGTTTCTGGTTGGGATTGCAGCCGTACTTCAATGCGATTTCGTTCATGGATTATCCCTCCACCGTTTTATATTTGTTGATGATGACATCTTCGTAGTTTTGCGTCGTAAGATCGATGGCGCGCACAAAAAGGCTCACCTTGTTGTCTTCGTTCAGGGCCTCCCACAATTTGCCTGCGTACTCATTGGGGTCGTCCTCCAAAACGGCGACAGCCAACGGCTCGCCTGTGAAACTGGGAATCGGATTCCCGTTGCACCGGTAAGTGCTGATAAAGTGTCCCTCTCCGGCTACCGGCTGGGGATAATCGAAGGTAAGACGCTGAACGCTCGCCTCATTGCCGTCGTCGCTTTTTAAAATACTGAGTTTATAACCGCCCGTCTGCATATTCACCACACCGGAAATGCGGGGCGTCCAATTGGGCTTATCGTCTTCGAAGGTGCGGGTCGCGAGCGCCGCTTCAAAGCCGTAGCCGGGAAAATCGCCGGCAGCCAGGAAATCACGGATCGTGTCGGTCTGGTCGCCGTTGGTTACGATGGTCGTCGCGTTAAATGTCAGGACGGGGTTGTAAATAATCAAATGCGGATCCGTCATTTTGGAAGGGTCGGAAGCCTTGGTGCGGATGCCGCCGTCAATCGGATCAAACACGCGGTTGCGGCTGTTGACGCTGCGCCCCATGATAAAGTAGGCGATCAGCGCTTTTTTGCCGGAGGGTGCAATTCCCAGGCAGATGCCGCGGCCCGGATATTCATTGCCGGTCAGATACTCGTATAAGTTTATTTTCATTTACGTTTTCTCCCTGCTAGGAATAAGGCATTATTTTTTTGTGGCGCGAGTATATGAAGAGAAGATTCGTCTGTCAACTGGATTCGGGCGGAATCTCGATTTTGCGGCCAAATGCCGGGACCGATGATTCACCGGGACGGGTGACGGTCTTTTTCGCCGGCCGTCTTAATATCGGGTGATATGCTCTTCGGCCAATCCAAAGAAATCTTTGATGGGATGATCCAGGCCCCGGTCATCCCGGAAACGGCCGTTATACAGGCCGAAGGGCTGATGAAAATCGGACCGGAGAATGACGGCGATACTTGTCTTGGCGGCTCTTTCGCCTGCCGGATCGAAATATAAATTCAATTTTTCGTCCGTCGTCCTCATGGTCCAGGGTTTGAGAACGTCGCTTCGCTGAAACTGCGCGGCCTTGAGACAGGTGATCTTCCCGTCCATCCAGAAGCAGTTCTCGTTGGCGTCTTCATCATCCGTAATCATATTTTTACACAGGTTGAATGCGCAAAGCTTTCCGTCATCGCTGAAACCGGCGCCCATGGCCCATTTCCAGAAACTAAAAAACGGGTAATATGTTTTTTGTTCATCCATCAAGGCGATGCTGCCTGCGCGATCGAGGACGATTTCCTGCGAACCGATCACCAGGCGGCCCGATGCGGGCGCCGCGGCTTTGTGCGTATAAAACGGACGGGTGCGGGTGATCGGAGAGACCTGCACCAGCGGTTCGACGACGTTCAGATCTTCGTGGACCGTTATTTCCCCCGAAACGGCGGGGCGGTCGGCATCGCCGTCCATCTCAATGATGATCCGGTGAATGCCCCGGGCCAGCTTGTTCTCAAAACGCAGGTGATACCCGTTCACGTCAAAACGGCAGGCATCATCATAGAGTTGAGAGCCGATGTGCACGGCTTTGGTGCCTGCCTGACGGCTGTATTCGAACCGGCTGTTTCGCAGCCGGTCATAGGCATAGAAAAAAGACGCCGCGGTGAATTTGGCGTCAAAAATCACCATACCGAAATAATACGCCGGCGTGATGATGCCGAAATGCTGCCATTCCTTCAGGCGGAAATTCTTCCAGACGCGGGGAGCCCCGGCCGCATAAAGCGGAGCGTCCAGAAGATTAGCGGTTTTAAACGGCGTGCGGAATGTACCGAAATGGATTGATCCGTCATCCTCCACCATCCGGGCCGGAGTTGCATGTACGGGTCTCACGATTTATTCTCTATCATGTTTTTATGGTTTTGGAGCTTTCGGCAATTTGGGAAAATTCGCCTCCAGAGCGGCGTTCCATTTATCCAGCGCCGGCTTAATGCCGGTGAGCAGTTCCGAGGCATCCCCTTCGATCGTGATCGAATGAATCTTGTCGCCCTGCGCAATCTTGTTCACGACGCCCTGATCGACGTCGCTTTCGACTTCGCCGAAGACGGTATGCTTGCCGTCCAGCCAGGGGGTGGGCACGTGGGTGATGAAGAACTGGCTGCCGTTGGTGCCGGGTCCGGCGTTGGCCATGGACAAAATGCCCGGTTTTTCGTGGCGCAGTTCGTTCACGAATTCATCCCCAAACCGGTATCCGGGTCCGCCGCGGCCGTCGCCCGCCGGGCATCCGCCCTGGATCATGAAGTCGGGGATGACGCGGTGAAATTTCAGATTATTATAAAAACCGCGCCCCGCCAGATTCACGAAATTGCCCACGGTCAGGGGCGTTTGATCGGCAAATAATTTGAGACGGATGGGACCTTTGTCGGTTTCAATCACGGCAACAAGTTTATTTTTCATCATGATCTCCTTCAAGGATAGATCGTTTAAGTTTAAAGACTATCTCCCAGCATGTCAAGGTAAAAACCATCTTGCAAATCCCGACCCGATGCGTTAAGGGACGGTCAAATCTGCGCGGCAGACACACAGCGGTTCGTCATTTCAAACCGGGAAGGAGAAGGCATGAAAGCCAAAAGCGCTAAGACGGATATACGAGTCAGCGTCGTCATGGGCAGCGATTCCGATTTGCCGGTCATGACCGAGGCGGCAAAGATTCTTGATGAATTCGGCATCGGCTATGAACTGATTTTGACCTCCGCGCACCGCACGCCGGAGAGGACGACGAAGTTCGCCAAAGCGGCCGCTTCCCGCGGCGTAAAAGTCATCATCGTCGGCGCGGGCGCCGCCGCGCATCTCGCCGGCGTGATCGCCTCGCAAACACTTCTGCCCGTTATCGGTGTTCCGATTGACGCCACATCCCTGCATGGTCTGGATGCCCTTCTCTCCACGGTGCAGATGCCGGGAGGCATTCCCGTGGCGACGATGGCGGTGGGCAAAGCCGGAGCGAAAAATGCGGCGCTTTTCGCCGTCCGTTTTCTGGCGCTGGAAGATAAGATTCTTGGCGCGAAGCTCTCCGCTTACGTAGCGAAGATGGCCAGAGATGTAGAGAAAAAACAGAAAAGCCTTTCATGCCCCAAATTCTGAAAATCGACGCGGACCATTCCGCAGAAGATATCATCGGCTCTGCCGCCGCGATCATATCGCGCGGCGGCGTAATTGCCTATCCCACCGAAACGATCTACGGCCTGGGCGCGGACGCGACAAACGAGCAGGCCGTCCGGAGAATCTTCGGCATCAAAGGCCGGAATTTCAACAACCCCGTCTCCATTATCATCGGAAGCCGCGGGGACGTTGATCCGCTGGTCGCCGGCGTTCCGAAAACCGCTCAAAAGCTCATGGATGCTTTCTGGCCGGGTCCTTTGACCATCGTCTTTGAAGCTTCCCCCTCCGTCTCAGAGCTCCTCACCGCGGGAAGCGGTAAAATCGGCATCCGGCTTTCGGGCCACAGCGGGGCGCGGGAAATTTCCAGGAAGGCGGGAAAGCCCCTGACGGCGACCAGCGCCAATCTGTCCGGCGAACCGGAATGTGCGGATGCCGGCGAGGTCATCCGGCAGCTCGGCGATAAAATCGATGCGGTTTTGGATCTCGGAAACACGGCCAAACAAATCGCATCCACCCTTATTGACGTTACGTTGTATCCTCCGGTCATTTTGAGAACAGGCGCGATAACCTACGAAGACATCTTACAGAAAACAGGGATGGTCGTCCGTTGAAAGAATAGCCCGCTAAAGGCCGCGCTGGAAGTCGGAGCGAAGCAGCCTTTCATCCCGGCTTGCCAGAACCTTGTCGACCAGGGCGATCATGCTGCTTTTGTCTTTTTGCAGCGTGC
>SBEK01000247.1 GCA_009668925.1 Deltaproteobacteria bacterium | reverse complement strand
AAATTATCTTATTTAATCTCGACGGTTCCGCCCACTTCTTCAATTTTCTTCTTGATATCGGCGGCTTCATCTTTGGATACGCCTTCTTTGATGGGCTTGGGAACACCCTCCACCAAATCCTTGGCTTCTTTCAAACCCAGTCCGGTGATCGCGCGAACGACTTTAATCACCTGAATCTTCTCAGCGCCGAAACCGGTAAGAACGGCATTAAACTCCGTTTTCTCTTCAGCAGCGGCAGCAGGTGCGGCACCAGGCGCGGCCACGGCGGCCATCATCGGAGCGGCGGCGGATACGCCGAATTTTTCTTCCAGTTCTTTCACCAGAGCGGAAAGCTCCAGCACCGTCATATTTTCAATAAATTTGACAACATCTTCTTTCGTTATTTCAGCCATTTTTCTTTCCTCTTTAGTAGGTATTTTTTAGGTTTAATTTTGTTTCTTTTCAGCGTAAGCATTCAGAACCCGCACAAAGCCCGCGGGAACCCCGTTGAGCACTCTGACAAACGATGTCGGCACCGCCGCCATGACGGAAACCAACTTGCCCAGCAGCACTTCGCGGCTCGGCAAATCAGCGAGAGCCGAAATGTCCGATTTCGAGAGCATCTTGCCGTCGAGCACTCCGATTTTAATTTCCAGTTCCGGATTTTTCTTGGCAAACTCGATCAGGGCCTTCGTCGGCGCGACCGGGTCTTTATAGCTCAAGACAACGGCAACAGGAAATTTGAAATAATCCGCCAGAACATTGAAGTCCGTCTCTTTTGACGCGATATTCAGCAGCGTGTTTTTGACGACTTTCAGCTCCGCGTCATTCTTCCGCAAAGCATTTCTTAAGGATTCCATTTTTTCAACGTTCATCGCGTTGAAATTGGTCAGAACACCCAGTTTAGCCTGTTTGAGTTTCTCCTGAAGCTCGGATACAATTTGTTGTTTTGTTGTCCGATCCAATTGATCAGCCTCCTTTCAAATTATTTTTGCTCGAGGCCGGAGAGATAAGCCACATACCGAAGTTGAAAAACGGGTCATCCGCCAAAATGCCGATCCCCGTTTTCAGAAAAATGACTACCTCAAAAAACACAGTAACATTTTTATTCTACGAGTCTCGGCAGGCCCTGTTCCGTTTAAACTTCCGTACCTGCTGTCTTCGACCTAAACCAAATTCTTTTTGCATGCGTCCGGGCGATGGGGCTTCATACCCGCCCGCAACGGCCTGTTTTATGTTGCGCTCTTGATATCCAGAGGATCGATTCTTACGCCGGCCCCCATCGTGCTGGACAGGGCGATACTCTTAATATACGTCCCCTTGCTCGACGCCGGTTTCAATTTGATGATCGTCTCCAAAAGAGCATTGACATTTTCGTAAAGTTTTTCAGCGCCGAAAGACACCTTGCCCACCGGCGAATGAACGATTCCCGCTTTCTCTACCCGGAACTCCACTTTACCGGCTTTCAATTCTTTCACGGCATTGGCGATGTCAAACGTGACCGTTCCAACTTTGGGGTTGGGCATTAAGCCCCGCGGGCCCAGGATCTTGGCAATTTTCCCAACGGAACCCATCATATCCGGCGTGGCAATAACGCGGTCGAATTCCATCCAGCCGCCTTTTATCTTCTCGATCATTTCATCATTGCCGACCATATCCGCTCCGGCTTCCAGCGCTTCCTTTTCTTTATCGCCCTTCGCAAACACCAGCACACGCACTGTTTTACCCAGACCGTTGGGAAGAACCACGCTGCCCCGAACCATCTGATCAGCATGCGCCGGATTGACGCCCAGCCGGACAGCGGCATCCACTGTCTCGTCGAATTTGACTCCAGCCAATGACACAACCATTTCCGTAGCCTCTTTCAGCGTGTAACGCTTGGTCGGCTCAACCTTAGCTTTCGCAGCTATGATGCGTTTGCCTCGTCTTAACATGATAAACCCTCGTTTTAATTAACCTGCTATTTCAATTCCCATTGATCTTGCCGTGCCGGCAATAATTCTGACCGCACCTTCAATATCGACGGCGTTCAAATCATTGAACTTCACCTGCGCAATGTCCTGAACCTGCTTCGCGGTAACCGTTCCCACTTTTTCCCGCTTGGGATCAGCTGCCCCTTTGGCGACTTTGGCCGCTTGTTTGAGCAGGACGGAAGCCGGCGGCGTTTTCGTGATAAAGGTGAACGATCGGTCTGCATACACGGTGATGACGACCGGGATAATCATTCCTTCCTGACTTTGCGTTAAGGCATTGTAAGCCTTGCAAAACTCCATGATATTTACACCATGCTGTCCGAGCGCAGGGCCGATCGGGGGAGACGGTGTCGCCTTTCCCGCTTTAATCTGCAATTTAATATTCGCAATAACTTTTTTTGCCATAACAATCACCTGATCTAAAAATTTTTTAGGCTTTAACCATGCGCCTTGAAATCAATACCCCTTTACTGCCCCTGAGTGACCTGAATAAAATCCAGTTCCACCGGCGTCGGACGCCCGAAAATACTGACAATGACCCTGAGTTTGCTTTTTTCCGGTCGCACTTCATCAATGACGCCGTCAAAATTGGTGAACGGTCCGTCAATGATCTTCACGTGGTCGCCAACATCAAACTTGAACTTTGGTTTCGGTTTGAGGGTCCCTTCATCGATTCGCACCTTCAGGTTCTCGACATCTTTGTCCGGAATCGGAGACGGCTTATCCTTGCTGCCTATGAATCCGGTTACCTTGGGCGTGTTCTTGACGATATGCCAGTTTTCATCGCTCATCTCCATGCGCACCAGGATGTACCCCGGGAAAAACTTGCGTTTGGATGTTTTCTTCTCTCCGGAAATCAACTCCACGACGTCTTCTTCAGGAATAAGAATATCCGAAAAATAAGCTTGGGCGCCGGCCAGTTCAATTCTTTCCTGAAGGCTCATCTTGACCTTATTCTCAAATCCCGAATACGTATGTACGACGTACCATTTAAAAGCCATGGAGTTAACCTAAAAAAAACTTGACTAATTTTGCGAGAATCAGATCAATAATTCCCAGATAAAGAGCCATGAATGCAACAATAACCACAACAACGCCGGTCGAGGCCAAAGTTTGTTTTTTGGTCGGCCAGGCAACTTTTTTCAGTTCAGCTTTTGCCTGTGAAAGAAACTGTAGCGCCTTATTTGCAAACAACTTGATTTTTTCCATATCATCAGCCCTTTTCGGGAAAACTGGCAGGCCAGGAGGGACTTGAACCCCCAGCATCCGGATTTGGAGTCCGGCGCTCTATCCATTAGAGCTACTGGCCTGTCTTAATTCGAATTACTTTGTTTCCCTGTGCAGTTTGTGTCCACGGCAAAACTTGCAATATTTTTTCATTTCCAAACGGTTTTGCATGGTGCGTTTGTTCTTAGTCGTTGTATAATTTCGCTGCTTACATTCCGTACAAGCTAAAATAATATTATTGCGCATAATTCTCCTTCACTGGAGCCCACGACCAGGATTGAACTGGTGACCTCATCCTTACCAAGGATGTGCTCTACCAACTGAGCTACGTGGGCACGGCTTTCTAACTTCTTGACCGGCACTAGAAAAATTCCTGGAGCGGGAAACGGGATTCGAACCCGCGACCCTCAGCTTGGAAGGCTGACGCTCTAGCCCCTGAGCTACTCCCGCTTATCCATTCAACAAGAAAACACTGGTGGAGGGGGGAGGATTCGAACCTCCGTAGGCTCCGCCGGCAGATTTACAGTCTGCTCCCTTTGGCCGCTCGGGAACCCCTCCAGTTATGTTACTCAACTGGAGCTGGCGATGGGACTCGAACCCGCAACCTGCTGATTACAAATCAGCTGCTCTA
>SBEK01000040.1 GCA_009668925.1 Deltaproteobacteria bacterium | reverse complement strand
GGAGCTGCGCTTACGGTCGGTTTCAGTTATGGCTTGTTTTTTCTTATTCTTAAAACGCCGCTGCCGATGGGCATCTGGGGTTTTTAATCTTTTCTGAAAACGGAGTCACAGGGTTTGGACGCGTTAAACGGCTTATTTTACGGACTGTCCGTTGCCTTCGAATATCATAACCTCTTGCTGCTGTTCGCCGGTTGCCTTCTGGGAACGCTGATCGGTGTTCTTCCCGGGATCGGCCCGGTCGGTGCAATATCCATTTTGCTGCCGCTGACGTTTCAGCTGCCGACCGCGAGCGCGATCATCATGCTGGCGGGAATATACAACGGCGCCATGTACGGGGGCTCGACCACCTCCATTTTAATCAACGTGCCGGGGGAAACGGCATCCGTCATCACCTGTCTGGACGGGTACGCAATGGCCCAGAAAGGTCAGGCAGGGGCGGCCCTCGGCATCGCGGTCTTCGGGTCGTTTATCGCGGGTACGGTCGGACTGATCGGATTGCAGCTGATCGCCGGGCCTCTCTCCCGTCTGGCGCTGAAATTCGGGCCGCCGGAATATTTCGCGATTATTCTCCTGGGATTCACGTTTATCGTCTATCTTGCCGGGCGTTCGATCATCAAGGCCGTGCTGATGGCACTGGTGGGCATCACACTTGGCCTGATCGGGCTGGATCCCATCACGTCGCAGCAACGGCTCACCTTCGGCAATATTCATTTATTTGAAGGACTGGGCGTGGCGCCGGTGGCCATCGGTTTGTTTGGACTGGCGGAAGTGCTGAGGAATATTGAAAAACATGCCTCAGCCAAGATTCTTGACATCAAAATCAAAAATATGTTTCCGGACAAGAGCCACTGGCTTAGAGCTAAATGGGCGTTCGTCCGCGGCACCGTGATTGGTTTTTTTCTGGGCATTTTGCCGGGCGGCGGCCCCGTGCTCTCCACGTTTATTTCCTATGGCGTAGAAAAAAAAGTCTCGAAGCATCCGGAACAGTTCGGACAGGGAGCAATGGAAGGCGTGGCGGCGCCGGAATCCGCCAACAACGCGGCCGCATCGACGTCTTTTATCCCGCTTATGACTCTGGGAATCCCGCCCAATGTCGTGCTGGCCGTTTTATTCGGCGCCTTCCTCGTCCATGGTGTAACACCGGGCCCCCTGATGATCGCTGAGCATCCGGAAATATTCTGGGGAGTGCTGGCCAGCATGTATCTGGGCAACGTTATCCTGCTGATTCTGAATCTTCCCCTGATTCCTTTGTGGGTACAGGTTCTGCGGATCCCGGACAAAATCCTGTATCCGCTCATTATCCTTTTTTGCCTGGTGGGCGCGTTCAGCATCAACAACAGCGTTTTTGACATCGGCGTGATGGTGTTTTTCGGCGCTGTCGGCTACCTGCTGAAAAAATTTGATTACGAGGCGGCGCCGCTGATTTTGGGGTTTGTGCTCGGTCCCATGTTCGAAGTCAATCTGCGCCGCTCCCTGCTCATGTCGCAGGGCGATGTGTCCATATTTGTGGAACGCCCGATCGCGCTTGCGGCGCTGATGATTTGTGCGGCCATGATCGCGCTGCCGGCGGTCAAGATGATTAGAGACAGGAAATGATCATGAAGATCAATGCAATAAAAACGGATCATCAAATGAGGACTATATGAAAATCTATTTTGCCGGAGCGATCCGGGCGGGCCGCGAGGACGCGGCCGTTTATGGCACGATGATTGTCTGGCTGCGAGCGTACGGGGATGTGTTGACCGAACACGTGGGCAGTCCTGCGCTGTCCGTCACGGACGACGACGGTCCGGGCGACCGATTCATTCACAACCGGGATATGGCCTGGCTTAAAACGTGCGACTGCGTTGTGGCCGAGGTCACGACGCCTTCACTGGGTGTAGGCTATGAGCTGGCCTGGGCGGTGGCCATGAAGAAGCCTGTTTTGTGCCTTCACCGGATTGTGGAGGGCCGCCCGTTGTCGGCCATGATTGCGGGCAGTCCCGGAATACGAACAACCGCCTACGCCTCCGTGGAGGATGCCAAACCGATCCTGGAAGACTTCGCAAGAAAGGCCGCGGCGGGAGCGATTCTTTCGTCGGGGGAGTAAGTCCATGACCAAAGCGCTGGAATTGCTGGCCCCCGCGGGCGATGCCGACATCGGGATTGAGGCGGTCAATCACGGGGCGGACGCCGTCTATATCGGCGCACCGAAATTTTCCGCGCGGGCTCAGGCGGGGGTCAGCCCGGCCGACCTGGCTCGCCTCATTTCGCATGCTCACCTGTATTATGCCAAAGTTTATGTCGCGCTGAATACCATTTTGACCGATGCGGAACTTGCCGAGTCTCGAGACATCATCCGCGAGGTTTATCAGCTGGGCGCCGACGGCCTGATTATCCAGGACGTGGGCCTGCTGGAGCTCGACCTTCCTCCGATTCCCCTTATTGCCAGCACCCAGATGCACAATAACGCTCCGGACAAAGTCCAGTTTCTGGAGGCTGTGGGTTTCGAGCGCGTGATTCTGGCCCGGGAACTGTCGCTTGCCGAGATTGCGGACATCCGCCGTCAGACAAAAATAGAGCTGGAAGCTTTCGTGCACGGTTCGCTTTGCGTTTCTTACAGCGGGCAATGCTATATGAGCCAGGCCGTGGCGGGCCGAAGCGGAAACCGCGGCGTTTGTGCCCAGCCCTGCCGGTCCCATTACACGCTCAGGGACGGCGCCGGGAGCATCATCCTGAAAGACAAGTATCTTCTCTCGCTCAAAGATATGAACCGGATGGAGGCCATTCCGGATTTGGTTGCCGCAGGCGTCTGTTCCTTCAAAATCGAAGGACGATACAAGGGGATCGATTATGTGAAAAATGTCACAGCTGCCTATCGTCAGGCCATCGATCAGTTCATCAGCGCCAATCCCGGTTATCGCCGGAGCAGCTCCGGCGCAAGCACGTTCACATTCGAGCCTGATGTAGACAAGACGTTCAACCGCGGCTATGTCCAATATTTCCTTTCGGGGAAGCCCGAACAAATCGCCTCCGTCGACACGCAAAAATCCATCGGCCAGCGCCTGGGGAGAATCACCGCCGTGGGGAAAGATTATTTTCAAATGGACCGGCCCGATCTGCAAAACGGCGACGGGCTATGCTTCTTCACGAAGGACAATGACTTGACCGGATTCCGCGTGAACCGGATCGAGAAGGGGCGGATTTACCCCGGCAGCATGGAGGGGCTTGCGATAGGCACGCTTTTGTACCGCAACTTTGACGCGGCTCTGGCCCGCATTCTGAAGAAACCGTCGGCCGCCCGCCGCATTGCCGTCCATTTGGATTTCCGGCAAGACCCATCATGGATCAGGCTTACAGCAATGGATGAAGACGGTAACCGGGCCGAGGTGCTCAAAGAGGCTTCGTCTCAACCGTCTCGCGACCCCGCCAGGGCCCGGGATCAAATCGAGAAACAACTGGTCAGCAGCGGCAATACGCCCTACCGGATCAGCAAATTGACGATTTCACCCCGCGAGCCGGAATTCCTTCCGGCAAGCACACTCAACGGCATCCGGCGGGATGTCCTGGATGCGCTTACCCGAATCAGGCTTACAGCCTATCCCCGCCGGGAAAGGCAAATTGTGAAAAACGATTTCCCCTATCCGGAGAAGCGCCTCGACTTTCGCGCCAACGTAATGAATGGTGCGGCCCGGCGCTTCTACGAACGCCACGGCGCCGCCGTCACGGAGCCGGCTTTGGAAAGCCTGACCGGCATTGCGGGCCGGACGGTCATGACCACCCGCTACTGCATCCGCCATCAACTGGACCTCTGCCCGAAATTGCAGCACCCGGAACGCAATATTCGCGAGCCTTTGAAGCTGGCCGACGCCCATCATATCTATCGCCTCGAGTTTGACTGCCGGAAGTGCCGGATGGAAGTCATTCTGGAGTAATCAAAATAATATGGATCCTCATGATCCAGAATGGAAAGGCACGATGCAGAAGAAAAGACGGCTGAAATTGAACCTGATCACGAATCTCGGATTGCTGCTATCCGGGATAGTCATGGCGTTATCGGGATTTGTCATGCAGTTCGGCTTCCACATGGGGCATCAGGGAAGCATTGATGAAAACAACCCGGTTTTAGGGACGTCTTATTCGGGGTGGTCGAGCTGCCATAAAATCAGCATCATCATCGTATCGTTTCTTATCATTTTCCATATTGCTCTTCATTGGGAATGGTACAAAACAGTCATAAGGAAAAAGTTGTTCTCCCGGAATAAACTCGTCATTACCCTGGCGATCATTTTTATCATTGTCGGTGTAACGGGATACATACCCTGGTCTATAAAGATTCTGGGGGGATCGGACTGGACACGCAAGATCTTTATTGAGGCTCATGACAAAATTACATTTCTCTTGTTTGTCTGTCTGGTTATCCATGTAACAAAAAGCTTCCGTTGGTATGTTGCCGCTTTGGCGAAAGTGAAACAATCCGGTGAATAAAAGCGCATTCAATACCGAGTGTAACGACAGCCTGCACCTGGCCCCCGGCATTCGCCGGACTGCGCTCCGCTTCCGCGGAGCTCCGCCTTGAATCTTGAACCTCTCCTTTTTCCCTCATTCTATTTCTTCTTGCGTTTCTTTCAGAAGCTGTACTATGACACATCACAATACTAGGACGATGGCCCGGACTTCGAAAAGAGGAATGAAACGGAAAAGCGGCGGATGGTGAGCCGGCCTTGCCGCGCAAGCGTCACGGGCGTATGCTGTCCGTGGAAAGGGATCAAAAAATGGACATGGTTGAAACAATATTCGTTGTTGTGGTCATGATATTCTTGGCTGTCAGCCTTCGCGTGGTGCCGGAACACCAGAGAATTGCACTTTTTCGGCACAGGCGGTATGCGGGTCTTAAAGGGCCGGGGGCGGTCATCGTTGTGCCGTTTCTGGACCGCTATTGTAAGATTAATGAGGGAGATCAGGGTGTGCTTCTGACATCGGAAAAGGGAAAGTTCGGGGAATTCGAAGTGCCCGTGATATACAACTACAGCATAGCCAACGGCTCGGCGATAAAAGTGGTTGGCTTCGCCCAGGACAGGCTTCAGGTCATGTAGCAGCGGGTCATTCCCGAGCCGGAGTTTTTGCGGATGAATGCCCGCGGCCGGAGCCCTCGAAACCTCCAGAAGTTCAGGCCGGGGCTTCAGGGCAGCGGCTTCTAAGAATCTATTTAACGGATGGCCGCCTTTAGGAACGGCATCGTGCGGGCCACCGGCGCAGCCCGTGATTCACACCACCCCGGAAGACCCGGTTAAGCGCCGTCAAGGGGCTGCTTCCGGCCGGTCACCGATGGTTTTATCCCACCAGTATCCTCACGTTTTTCCACCATTGTGTTTCACCACGATCAGATCCATCTTTTCTCACGGGAGACAATGCCGAGCCGTCGTAAAACGGCGCGAAAGCCATTTGAAAAAAGGAGCATCCGGGATGAAAAGTGAAAAGGGAATTGCCGTCGAGAGAGTATTTGAAGCACCGCCCGAGCTCGTCTGGCGGGCCTGGACCGAACCGCGCATCATCAGGCATTGGTGGGGGCCGGAAGGATTCAGTGCGCCGTCCATCAAAGTGGATGTGAGAGCCGGAGGGAAATACATCTTTGCCATGCATGGGCCGGCGGGTTCCGAATGGGACAAAGACATGTACAGCGCCGGGGTCTATAAGGAAATCGTGCCCCCTAAAAAAATGGTCGTGACCGACTATTTTTCCGATGGTGAGGGCAACATGATGGAGCCCGCCGCTTACGGGCAGGAGGCCGGTTTCCCGAAGGTCATGGAGGCCACTGTACTTTTTGAAAAAACCCCGGGCGGTGGAACCTTACTTTCCATTATTTATACGAAGCCCACTCGGAAGGAAGAGATGGAAGCCGTGCAGAAAAGCGGGATGAAGGAAGGCTGGAAGTCGAGCCTTAACAAATTGGAAAGATGTTTAGATGTGATGGCGGCGGCGAGCGCGTCGCAGGAGGTCGTTATGGACGAGTGTGAAGAAAAGAAGCTTATGGACCAGGTGATGGGAGATCCGGACAAGGAATTTGTTGGTAAAGACAGAGTCTGCGACAAAGACGTGGAAAACGTCCTGTGGAAACTCGGCGAAGAGCCGAAGGCGGATCAAGCACAAAGTCTTTCCGGCAAAAAAGCAGCCTTCGGCGACGGGGACAAAGGCGCGGCCAAAGAGTTGGCGAAAGACGGAACCCTGCCCGGAATGGAAGACGTAGCGGCGCACTCGGTATCGCCATAAGGAGGACACATCCATTGTACGAAGCCGATATGCTCCTGCGGGTGACCCGCGAAGGGCAGGCAGCCAGCAGGACGAAAGGCTTCCCTGGACTTTAAAAACAGCGGCGGGCCGTATCCCTAAGCGACGGGACGATCGCGATCCCGAGCGGCTTGGGAAATGCCGAAGGACTCCGCGCCGGGCTGGAGCATCTCAGGTACGAAACTTCCGCCCGGTCGGTTTACCGGCGGCCGAGAGCCCGGGCCATGGCAATCAGCCCTTCACACAGCGACGCCAGTTTGTCGAAATTCAAGGTCTCGATCGTATCCTGCTGGGTATGGTAGTTCGGATTTCTGTAAAATCCCGTGTCCGTGATCATCATCGCTTTGTAGCCCATCTTCCAGAAGGATAAGTTGTCCGAAAGTTTAATGCCGGGGAAGAAACGCGGCACCGTCAAATCTTCGACCCGGAAATCACACGTCCGGCGGATGTGATCGGCGGCCGATGCGACCAGATGCCGGCACGGCGTGTCACCGGCAACCACGATGAAATTCGGCGTATCGGAATAGAACAAATCCATCAGGGGCAAAGGATATTGCTGCCGCTTTTCGTTGTCATTGTAATAGCCCAGCATGTCGAGCGAAATCATCAGCGCGATATTTTCGCCGCGCGCGCGGGCGTCGGTCGCGAAGACCCAGCTTCCCATTTGCTCCGTGTCGAAAACGGGCGGCTCTTCCAATGTAAAAAAGACCAGTTTAACCGTTCGGTCCGGCGCATTGTTTTGCAGCGCCCGGCACATTTCCAAAAGGACCGCGACGCCCGAGGCGTTGTCATCGGCGCCCGGTGTATTCAAAATGGTGTCATAATGCGCTCCGATAACAATCGTTTCGGGCGGGTTGTTATTCCCCGGCGCGGTGGCAATCACATTGCTGAATGTTTTCCCATTGACCCGATAGCTCTGCAGCACATAGGGGAAATGGATTTTTTGCAGAAATGTTTCGATGTAATTCTGCGCCTGACATAGTTTGTGAGGCTCCCGGAGGCTTCGTGAACCGATTTCTCTGCTCAGGACGTCAACGTGGTGGTAGAGGTTGTGCGTAAGCTCCGGCAGATGATCCTGCGGCGGATGTCGCCAGACGGAAGGCATGCGGCGGATTCTTACGATCGGAAAAAGAATCAGCGCTATGCCGACCAGCAGCAGCGCGACAATAATCAGCAAGGTGTTTATTAAAATGGTCATGCAGGTTTTATCCCGGCGCCCGAAATTTCTGGTGTGCTCTGTTTGGCAACTTTGATCATGACCTCGCCGCTCAGATACGCTCCTTTGAGCAGTGGTAGTTCCTTCGCGCTGGCGAAATCCACAGGCATGTAAGCGGACGGGGGCGGCGTTTCCGGCAAGAGCCCCATCCGCATGTAGGATTCGGCAACCAGCTCCGAGCAAAAAATATTTTTATAGCGTTTCTTCATGCGATACCGGCGGCCCGCTATCTTGGCGACAATCACTTTGGCCACAATTTGCACATCGTGGGGAAAAGGCAGCGCATGGGCATAGTAGATGAAGCTGAACAGATTTTTGATCATGCCCGCGTCGCGGATGACTTTTAAAAATCGGATCGCGTAGGTCTCCGTTTCGTATCTTAGCAGGCGCGCCCTGAGGTCCACAAGCTGGGCACCCGACTTCTTCTTGCCCAATTCCGAATCGGGCACATTATCCAGCGGTGTCGATTCCCACACGAGCGGTGAGGGATTGCCGGGAACCCGCACGATGACCCCCACGTGCGTCCAGTCCGCCGCTACGGATCGTTCACCCCGGTTGTTGTAGTAAAGGCCTTTGAAAAGAATAATATCTCCCGTTTGCAGCTGTGCTTCAACATCTTCGTAGTTTTTGACAATTTCTTCCACGGCCGGGAGCTCTATGACAATGACCCGTTCGCGGTTTTCGTCCGCCTCGGTGAAAATGCTTCCGCCGTGCAGCCGGATTAATTTCTGGACGATGGCCAGCCTCATGCCGGTTGTGCTTTCTATGGGTTGTGATTCCCTGCCGCCGGCATCCGCGCCGGCCGTCGACCGGTACAGGAAACGGAGGATAATCTTCTTTTCACCATGGCGCTCCTCGAGTGACAGCCTGATCGTGATCTTTGCGCCGGTCGCCGAGAACTTTACGGCGGAGAGGAAAATGTTGTTGCACAGTTCATCGAAATGCTCCGGATTCAGAAGTGCCGTTATCCGGCCCGCGGGCATGGCCATATCCAGGGTTATTTGTTTCATTTGGGCGAGATTCTTGAAGTCTTTTCTTTTCTTTTCAAAAAAAGTGTGGAGATTGATCTTCTCCATGCGCTGGCGGTAAGTCTCCCTGTCCAGGCCGGCGATTTCCATGAATTTTTCGATGAACTGAAGCGCGTCCTCACTTTGTTTGTGAATATCGTTGAGTACAGGATTTCCTGCCTCCCCAGTTTCAGACGCCTGGTTGATATGTTCGAGCGGCGTCTTCATTTCGCGCGCGATGATGTCCAGCATCTGCTCATTATCGCGGCTGATGTTTTCCAAATCCTCCATGCGGGTTTGCGCCGTTCTGTTCACTTCCATCATATCCCGCTGTATGAGCGTGAGAATCCGGTTCTTTTCATCGAGGTCGCGCGTCTGCTTCCTGATCTCCCTTTTCAGGAGCAGCCAGTAGATCAAAAGCGAGAGAAGAACGAGCAGGGCGCCGCCGCCGATTAAGGCCTTCTTCAACCACTCCGGAAATATCCTGTGTTGCCTCAAACCCCATTTATAGGACAGACCCGCCAATTCGTCCCGGCTGATGAGCGGGATGCCTTTGTTGATAAAAGTCAACACCGGAAGATTGTTTTTTTTGACGGCCGCTCTCAATTGCTGGCTGGAAATATCTTCTGCGGCGACAAACCGGCCGAGCGATTCGGCTTTGGACAGATAGTAGAAAGCGACGGGGTAATCCACGACAAAGGCGACAATCTCCTGGCGGAGGGCGCCCGCCAGCAGTTCTTCATTGTTCGGATACAACTTTATTTTGACGTGGGGATGATGTTGCCGGATGTATTCCACGGCATAATATTCGCGGCTGATGCCTACGACGATCGGGGACGCCTTCAGATCCGCAAGCGATTTGATATCCAGTCGATCCAGAACGAACAGGGAAAGGGTGTCATCCAGGAAGCCGTCGGAAAAGTCGAGGTAGTGCGATCTCTGCTCGGAGGAGAAGATCCCGCAGTGAAAATCCGCTTCGCCCGTGCGCACCAGCTCGATGCATTTCTCAAAGCTGGTCAGAACAAAGGAAATCTCGACGCCGCTTTTTTTCGCCCATAAATTCCAGAAATCGATCAGGATGCCCTGCGGTTGAAGATTTTTGTCCAGATAGGAAAACGGCGGCGACTGGGCGGATGCCGCTGCGATATAACGGCGGGCCTCCCGGGCGACAGCCGTCTGAGGCAGTGCCAGGCAGCCCAATAAACCAAAGATGATGACAAGAGTAAAGTGCCGGCGACAAGCTTCTTTCATAATGCACTGCCCTCGAGCGCAAGGCCGCCTCCTGGTTTCCGTCCCTGCTTTACTTCGGTAAGTCTACCACAGGTCCGGGCCGGGCGAAAGAGCGGCGGATGGCCGGGAAGCGGGTATGCCGGCCGCTTCGGCAGACCGGTTAGTCTTTGGCTGCCGCCTTTCTCGCCTCTTCGGGGCTTTCGTAAATATAGGGCGCTAAGTGGCGCTTTTCCAATTCATCGCCCAGTTTCATCCTGAGAAATGCGCTCGTCGTGTAACGCGTCGTGTCTTTGTAATACTTGAGCACCTCATTGACCATGCTTCGGTAATCATCGGCGAGATCGGGCAGGATATTGAAATTGTCGTAATTGACGATCGTGTTGACCTTCTTCTGCAGCGGCCCCAATATTTCGTCGACCAGCGCCCTGATTCTATCGATTTCCTCTCGGGAACGAATGTAAAGATTTTCAAAATTAACGAAAAATATATTTTCTTTGGCATGATAAATCAGTCGTTCCTCCAGAGGGATCGTCAGAAGTTCGTTCTTCAGCCCCATCGCCTCCGGCCTGAAGATGCGGACGTCCATCAGCTTCGGGGTGCCTTTGATAATCGGCCGGAAGCCCATCTGGTCGAGGATGTTCTTCTGCAGATCCATCCCCGGAGCAATCTCGATCAATTCCATTCCTTCCTGCGTCAGATTAAAAACGCACCGCTCCGTGACATAAAGAATGGGTTTATGATTTTGTGCCGCGAAACGTCCGCTGAAGGTCTTTTGCTCAACCTGTTTGATGAATTTTTTCTCCGTTCCTTCCTGATCAATGAACAGTTTGCCGTCCCGGATGGACACACAAAGCTTTCCGGCTGTGAAGGTTCCCACAAAAACAACCTTTTTCGCGTTCTGGCTGATATTAATAAACCCTCCGGGGCCGACGAATCGCGGACCGAATTTACTGACATTGACGTTTCCTTCTTCGTCCACTTCCGCAGCGCCCAGAAAAGCGGTATCCAGTCCGCCCCCGTCATAGAAATCGAACTGGTAAGGCTGATCGATCAGACAGTCCATGTTGGTCGACGTACCGAAGTTCAATCCGCCGTTGGGAACACCGCCGATCGTACCCGGCTCCGTCGTCAAGGTGAGATATTCAATAATTTTTTCTTCATTGGCTACACTGGCTACGCCTTCCGGCATGCCGATGCCGAGATTGACGACGCTGTTGGGCTTGAGTTCAAAGGCCGAGCGGCGGGCGATGACTTTCCGCGCGCCCAAGTCCATCGGAGGAATGTGATGCATCGGAATTTTAATCTCTCCGCTGAAAGACGGATTGTAGCATTCGGCAAACGTCTGCCAGTGGTGTTCCTTGGGAGCCAGGACGATACAATCCACCAGGATCCCCGGAATCTTCACTTCACGGCTGTTGAGGGTTCCCCGGTCCGCTATCCGTTCCACCTGGACGATGACAAAGCCGCCGGAGTTTTTGGCGGCCATGGCCATGGCCAGCGCTTCCAGGGTCAGGGGCTCCTTTTCCATGGAAACATTGCCGTCCGTGTCGGCCGTGGTTCCCCGGATGATGGCGACATTGATGGGAAACGCTTTGTAGAGGAGATATTCCTGACCACCCACCGAAATGAGTTCAATGAGATCCCGTCCTTCCTTGAATGTCTTCTCATTGAGCTTGCCGCCGTCAATCCGCGGATCGATGAACGTCCCCATGCCCACGCGGGTGATGGTTCCGGGTTTGCCTGCGGCGATGTCGCGAAAAAGATGGGCGACGACACCCTGAGGCATGTTGTAACCGAAAATGAGATTTTCCCTGATCAGGCGCTGCAGTTTCGGCGCCAGACCGATATGACCGCCGATGACGGTCCCGACAAGTCCTTCGTGGCCCAGATGGTTTAATCCCCTGTCCTTGCCGTCTCCCTGGCCGGCGGCATAGACGATGGTCAGATTTCTCGGAGTGGCTGTGGCTAGAAAATGCTTTTCGAGGGCAACGGCGATTTCTTCGGCAAAGCAGGCTCCGACGAATCCGTCCGTCGCGATCGTGTCGCCGTCGCGAATGATGCGGACGGCTTCCTCGGCCGTTACGATCTTTCCTTTCTTGAGTTTGGGGGCGGGCAGGGAAGACAGCATCGGATGAATAAAGGATCTTTCATCATTGGGATTATCCATGGACAGACTCCTTTCCGGTCAATTGAATCCTGTCGATCCCGGCGCCCGTCATAGGCGATGCACGTCGGGACCGCTTCATCTCGCCCGTTCACGAGCGAAGACTGACATGGCGTTTTCAAGAAACGTACCAGATGAAGTTTGTCGCCCCGACAACGTTAATTTATTATTTTTATTAAAGGAATGCTTTTCTCCACCGTATATTGCCTCATCGTTTCTGTAGACGGGAAAAGACGCCTGTCGACGTCCGGCGGTATTTTTTGAATAACATGAAGAAGATAGCCGTCAAGTAGCAGGAACGCTATATGTAGATTTTGGGATACACGGATCAGGGCGTATGGAGCGGTATATGGAATTTTTTCATTTTTTTATACAGGGCCGTTCTGTGGATCCCCAGCATGCTCGCCGCTTTGTTTTTGTTGTTTTTGGCGAGATTGATGGCGTTGATCAGAGCCACCTTCTCTGAATTTTCGCGAAGATTTTTCAGGTTGGAGCGGTCCGTCTGAGGTGTCTCGGGAGTCATGCTGCGCAGGAATAAAGGGAGGTGCCGGATCTCGATCACGCTCTCGGCCGGGTCCATGGAATAGAGAATTCTCTCCAGGATGTTGGAAAGTTCCCGAATATTGCCGGGCCAGGAATATTGTTCGAAAAGACGCAGCACCGCGGGCGAGATCCGGCGGACGGGGATGCTGAAATCCTTGCTGATCGCCTCGACGAAATGTTCGGCCAAAACGGCGATATCTTCTTTCCTGTTTTTCAGAGACGGCAGATGCAGGGGGATGACGTTTAGCCGATAGAAAAGATCCTTGCGGAATTTTCCTTCGGCCACCAAATCTTCCAGATTTTCCTGCGTGGCGGCGATCAGCCGGAAATCACACTTGATGAGCTTCGTGCTGCCCAGGCGTTCCAGTTCTTTTTCTTCGAGAACGCGCAGCAGTTTGGGCTGCATCTCGAGCGGCAGTTCGCTGATTTCATCGAGGAAAACCGTTCCCTGATGGGCCAATTCAAATTTCCCCGGTTTGCCCTTGGACCCCGCCCCCGTGAAGGCTCCGGCCTCATATCCGAAAAGCTCCGATTCGAGAAGATCTTTGGGGATCGCGGCGCAATTGAGACGGATAAACGGGAACAGTTTACGCTCGCTGCCGTGATGGATGGCGTGGGCGAAAAGCTCTTTGCCGGTGCCGCTTTCACCGGTCAGCAGAACCGGCGCATTGATCCCTGCCGCTTTTCCGGCCAGTTCCTTTAATTCGCTGATGGGGCGGCTTTTGCCGAGGATGTTTTTGCAGCTGTATTTAGACGACCGCAGAGAGACGAGCTCTTTCTCATACAATTTTACTTTTGATTCGAGAACATTGAGTTTGCTGGCCAGAGACTGCACATCTTTCACATCTTCAAACATGACCTGGCCGAAAACCGCCGCCAGCTTGCCGTCAATCCGGATGGGAATCCTTTGCACCACCATATCGCGCCCCTGAATCCAGTGCGGGTGGTTGATCTCCGCGACACCGGTCTGCGCCACGATGTGCATGCGGGTGTTTTCGATAACCTCCGTGCAATGCTTCCCGATTTTGGACTTCGTGTCCATTTTCAGGAACTTTCCGTAGGCTTCGCTGAAGAAAATCACCATGCCGTCGGGATCGGTAATGATGATCCCGTTGTGGATGCTCTGCAAAACGGCTTCATACAGCTGGACTTTTTTCTGAAGTTCTGCCACGACATCTTCCGCCATAGGATTCTCCTTTGCCGATGAATTCGAAGCTACGATCTCTGCGGCGCCGCCGGGATCGGTCGAGATCGGAGTCAGTCCTTCTTTCTGTATACAAAATTCAATGAGCCAGCCGGCAAGAGCCGGAAAACAATTACACAGTTTATTGCAAATAACGGTTCTTGTCCTCTTTGTCAAGTCCGATGAGAAAGCAAGGTGAACGGCCGGTTAAAGACCAGAGGAGAATTTCCGTTTGCCCGTATCATCGCATAGGGCGAGTCAGAACTTGGAATTGATCCCCTTCGACATCGTCAATATCCATTTGGCGTATTTGCAGCCGGCAGCCCGCTTAAATCGATTCGCATACTGTTATGTATACAAACAGCGACATGTCGACCATTGTCTACAAATCTCATAGCCATCTGTAATTAATAAATTTTTTTGACGTCGATTCTTTTGTGTAGATGCCGGGGTACATGGATTCGCGGCAGGAATTAAAATGATAGCGATAAACTGCATATAAATACGCATGATTGCATTCTGCCCCGGCGTTTTCGACATGGTATGTTAATTGCAATCGGGGAAGTAATTTTATCGCATTCAGAAAGGTGGTGATGTCTAAAGCAGTTGCATCAGCAAAGTGGAAAGGGTCTGTGCATCTTTACGTGAATTGAAATTCATAACAAGGGGGGAGAATGGAATGGTTACGATTAATGACAAGAAGCGAGATGTAATAGTCGTCATCCTGGCTCTGCTCTGGGCCTTCGTGCTGTATGCCTGCTGGAGCGGCGCCGTAAACAAAAATCCCGGTCTTATTTATTGCGGCCTGATCGGCACGGCATTTATCGTGGGGTGCTTTTATTTGCTGGGGGCGGTGACCAATGAAAAAATGACCTATACCGTCCTGGTGTTCCCGGTCATTTTTAACGTGGTCTGCTGGATTGTTGCCTTCACCATGGCTTATCAAACCAGAGGACAGAAAATGGATTTCATTCTCGGCATGCATCCGGGAATGTTCGGGATGATTATTTTCTTCTGGATCGGTTCGATGATTTCAACGGCGGTCTCGTTAGGTCTGTTCTTCGACAAATATTTCCTGCCTAAAGAGAAATGGGATGAATTTCAGAAAGAAGTATCTGAACTCGAAAAACTGCACTAAGGGAGGAGACCAGCCATGACAGAACAATTTATTCAACCTTCACCGTTGATCATCGGATATACCATAGCATTTATTCTCGTCTCAATGGGCATCGGATTCTACGCCGGAAAATATGCGAAGACTGCCGAACAGTTCTTCGGCGGAACCAAGATGTTTGGCGGCGTCACGATCGGTCTGGCCTCCATGGCGGCGGTGATGAGCGCCTTCGGATTCATCGGCGGCCCCGGCCTCGTCTATAAATTCGGCATGAGCTCCATCTGGATGACCATCGCCTGCGGCCCCGGCATGTGCTATGGATACTGGATCCTGAGCAAACGGATGCGCGGTATGGCGGATGTGACAGATGTAGCAACCCTGCCGGACATCGCCCGTGTCCGGTTTAACAGCCAGGCTGTCCGCGGGGTCCTGGCGCTGGGGTTATTTCTGGCGGCGATTGCCTATCTTTCTTCGCAGGTCATCGGCGGCGGAATCCTGATGAACCAGATGCTCGGCGTCTCCAACGAATGGGGCATCGTCATTATGTTCGGGACAACAGTCGCTTACATGTTCTTCAGCGGCATGTCCGGAAGTATTCTGACGGATGCTTTCCAGGGGCTCGTTATGCTGATTGCCGTTGTTGCCGTTATTATCGGCTTCTTCATGCTGACCGGCGGTGATTTGACCCCGATTGCCAACTCGCCTCAGTTCGGACCTTCTTTTGTCGACGGCATGGGATCCATGCCGCTGCAGGCTGTGCTCGTTTTCGGACTCGTCTTCTTTGTCGGCGCCATGGGTCAGCCCACGATGCTGGCCAAGATGTACTCGGTAAAATCGCATACGGACCTGAAGAAGGCCGGCATCATCGGCGGCGTGAGCTACGGTGTCACGTCGATCGTCTGGATTCTCTGCGGATACGGCGCTTTGTATATTGTAGCGAGCGGAGCCGCCGGGCCTCTTGCCAAAGCGGACAACGCCGCTTTCCTGTTTGTGAGCAAATTGGGCGGCGTCACCCAGGCGCTGGTGATGGCCGGGCTTTTGGCCGCCATCGTTTCGACGGCGAGTTTCTTCATTTCCCTGTCATCGAGCGCCATCACCCGCGATCTGATCGGCTCTTTCGGGCATGAAATTCCCCATGAGAAGCAAATCCGCATCGGCCAGGTTCTGCAGGTTGTTGTTCCGCTCATCGCGATCGGCATGGGGCTCTGGGGCGGCCGGATGGTGGCCATCTTGGGAGCTCTGGGCTGGGGCTTCTTTGCTTCCGTGACGATACCGACGTTCGCCATCGGGATGCTATGGAAGAGATGCTCCACGGAGGGCATCCTGGCCGGTTTGATTTTCGCCGTCATTTCCAATCCGACCTACCTCATCCTCGAAAACCTGAAGATCTTCAAGTTCCCCTTCGCCGGTTATCTGTTCTGCATTGCGGGGGCCGTTATTCTGACGGTCGTCGTTTCGCTCTTTACGAAGACCTGCGCGGGTGATAATATGCCCAAAGCTCTGAAGCCGATTTTCAAGCTGTGAGGATTGTTTAAGGTCAGGGCCGCAGAAACTTGCGGCCCTGACCTCCCCGTTCCAATCTGGACCTGTTTGCCGCTGTCGGTAACCGCGTAGCATGAACATCCGCAAGTGAAGGAGTTTTATGAAAAAAGTAATGACCTGGGTGACCGTACTGCTTTTTTTGTCGAGCCTGCTGCTGGCTTCCTGTTCCAAAACGGAATCGGGAAAAGGAAGCTCAAAAGGAGATCAAGATTTCTCATCATCGGGCATGATCAAAGACATTGAAGAAATGCAGAAGGCGGCGGAGGGAAGCAAGCCCGCAGCACCGGCCAAACCTGCGGCACCGGCGCCCCAGCCCGCTCAGCCGCCGGCGCAGAAATAATCAAAAACGGATGCGCTGCCCTTCGGAAGATCTATGCTGAAGGGGCCAAAAATGCTTACCGAAGCGCTTTCTTCACCCGGCTTACAAAGCCGGCAACAACTTCGGCGAGGTCGCTCCGATCATGATTTTCATCGATCAGTTTAACCACAGCGCTGCCGATGACGACGCCGTCGGCAACGGCCGCGATTTCTTTGGCTTGGGCCGCGTTGGAAATGCCGAAGCCGACCGCAATCGGCATGTCGGTGAGTTTGCGGATTTTGCCGACTTCGCGTGCGATTTCTTCGATTTTCGGTGCGTCCGTTCCGGTGACGCCGGTGATGGAAATATAATAGAGGAAACCCGTAGCTCTCGCCAAAATCGTCTTTAAACGGTCGCGGCCGGTTGTCGGTGCGATAAGCGATATGAAGTCGAGCCCGGCGACGTCGGTATAAATCCGCAATTCCCGCGCCTCCTCCGGCGGTAGGTCAACCACCAGCACGCCGTCTACACCCGCTTCGCTTGCATCCCGCGCGAATTTCTCAACGCCGTAAGCGAAGATGGGATTGAAATAGCCGAAAAGGACGATGGGAATCTGCGATGTCCGGCGAATATCGGCCACCATCCCGAGCACGCCCGCAAGCGTTGTTCCCGCCGCGAGCGCCCGCTGAGACGCCGCCTGAATGACCGGACCATCGGCGGTCGGATCGGAAAAGGGAACGCCGATTTCCAGGATATCTACACCGGCATCGGCCAGCTGCAGGGCTAATTTGTCGGTCATATCGAGCGACGGATCGCCCGCTGTTAAATAAACAATCAGCGCCTTTTCATTTTTCCCGCGCAGATCCTCAAATTTTTTTTCTATTCGTCCCATAATTCAATTTTCCCTATCATTCTTCGCTCCCCGCTTCCAAACCCCTAAGGGTGGCGCGAGGAGGGTCGGGGAGGATTTCAAAATCCCCCTAACTCCCCCTTTAGGAAAGGGGGACCCGCGTGAGTCATGCTCAAATCCCCCTAACTCTCCCTCGCGCGACCTTCAGGGCATCAGGGGGATAGGAGAGGGAAACCTTTGCAGGGAACAGTCGCGACTGTTCCCTGCAGGATTTGAACAACCTGAAGTCACAAGACCATGCCCTACAGAGTTTCCATAATCGTCTGGGCGTCCTTGTCGCCGCGGCCGGAAAGACAAATTACAATGACTTTGTCTTTCTTCATTCGCGGGGCGATCTTCATCGCGTAGGCAACCGCATGCGCGCTCTCCAGCGCGGGGATGATGCCTTCGTGCCTGGATAAAAAGGAAAAAGCTTCCACCGCTTCCTCATCGGTCACCGTGACATACTTTGCTATACCGTTGGCCGCAAAGTAGGCATGCTCGGGTCCCACGCCGGGATAGTCCAACCCCGCGGCAATGGAGTAAGCGTCCCGGACCTGGCCGTGTTCATCCTGCAGCACATAGGTTTTATTGCCGTGCAAAACGCCGATCCGGCCGCCGCTGATGCTGGCTGAATGCAGAGTACTATCCAGGCCCTTTCCGGCTGCCTCTACGCCGATCATGGCCACGTTCTTTTCATTGCGGAAGGGATAAAATGTTCCCATCGCATTGGAACCGCCGCCGACGCAGGCAATGAGCTCGTCGGGATTTCCACCCTCCATTTTGGTCATCTGCTTCTTAATTTCCCGGCCGATAACGGACTGAAAATTTCTTACCATCATGGGATAAGGATGCGGTCCGGCCGTGGTACCGATGATGTAAAACGTATCGCGGACGGAGCCCACCCAGTAGCGCATGGCTTCGTTCATGGCATCTTTAAGCGTGGCCGTGCCGCTTTTGACCGGAATGACCTGGGCGCCCAGAATCTTCATGCGAAAGACGTTGGGCGCCTGACGGCGGATGTCCTCTTCGCCCATGAAAATTTTGCATTCCATCCCGAAGAGCGCCGCGACGGTTGCCGCGGCGACGCCGTGCTGTCCTGCTCCGGTCTCGGCGATGACTTTCCGTTTGCCCATCCGGCGGGCCAGAAGCGCCTGTCCGAGCGTATTGTTGATCTTGTGCGAACCGGTATGGTTCAGGTCTTCACGTTTGAGGTAGATTTTTGCGCCCCCCAGGGTTTTCGTCAGCCGCCTGGCCAGGTAAAGGGGCGTAGGCCGCCCCGCGTATTCGCGTTGATACCAGGCGAATTCCCGGGCGAAAGCTCTGTCCTTCGCCGCCCTGCTGTAAGCCTCTTCGAGTTCCAGAAGCGCGGGCATGAGCGTCTCAGCCGCATAGCGTCCGCCGAAAATATCAAAATGTCCCTTGGAATCGGGTAAGTTCTTCATACGATTTCCCTTCGCGTAAAAATGGCGGTTGCCGCGACAGCGGCACCCGCCTGATGAATGAGTCGCATGAACCGGGCTATTTTTTCATGGTCTTTTTTGCCGGCCGCGCTTTCGACGCCGCTTGCGATATCCAGTGCGGACGGACGAACTTTTTTGATGGCATCCACCACATTCTCCTCATTGAGACCGCCGGACAGGATCAGCGGTTGAAAAAGGCGGGAGGCCAAATCCCAATCGGCTGTTTTCCCGGTGCCCCCGTAAAGACCGGCGCGGCGACTGTCCGCCAGAATGGCCGCGGCCTCATACGATGCCGCCCTTTTCAAATCGCCGTTGCCCCTAAGCTCCAGGGCCTTAATGAGGCGGTCTTTTGGGAATTGCCGGCAGTATTCAGGTGATTCATCTCCGTGGAGCTGGATCATATCCAGGCCGCAATAGTCGTAAATCCGCTTGACCTCCGCGGCGGTTTCGTTGACGAAGACACCTACTCTGACCAACGCCGGCGGCAGTCCGGAAATGATCATCCGCGCTGCGGCGGGGTCGATATAACGCGGCGACGGCGCATAGAAAATAAAGCCCACGGCCGCCGCACCGTTTTCGGCGGCGCATAAAGCATCGGCCGGCCTGGTGATTCCGCAAATCTTGACCTGAATCATTTCCGGACCTCTCCCCGCAATGCCTGCAGTTTCCGCCCCATATCTTTGGCCGTAACGAGCCCTTCACCAATCAGAAAGGCGTGAACGTCCGCCTCCATCAGATATTCAATGTCCGCGCGATCTTTAAGAGCGCTTTCCGCGACCACTGTTTTGTCGGCCGGAATCATTTTTTTCAGATCGCGGCTGGTCTTAATGTCCGTGACGAATGTGTCGAGGTTGCGGTTGTTGATTCCGATAATCTGCGCATCCGCTGCCAGGGCCGTATCCAGCTCTTTTTGTGAATGAACTTCGACCAGCGAACTTAACCCCAAATCTCCGGCCAGGGAAATGAATTCAGACAGCCTGTGACCCAGCACGCGAACGATCAGCAAAACGGCATCCGCGCCGATGGCTCTGGTTTCATAGACCTGAAGCGGATCAATAATGAAATCCTTGCGCAGAACTGGGATCTGAACCGTGTTCTTGATTTGCGTCAGGTCATCTTTCCGGCCCAAAAAATAGGTTTCATCCGTGAGCACGGAAATCGCGGCCGCTCCGTTTTGTTCGTAAACTTTCGCTATCGCCTGCGGATCAAAATGTCCGACCAGACGTCCCCGCGACGGAGACGCGCATTTGACTTCAGCGATCACGGCGCAGGAATTGCCGCTCACGGCCCCGCGGAAATCACGGCAGGGCGCAAGTCCGGAGATTGTTTCGGCCAGGCGCGAGACATCCGTTTCTTCTTTCAGTCTCGCGACTTCTTCTCTTTTCGTTTCAATAATGCGGTCTAAAATCATGCTATCTCCGGTGCGGCTTTCTCTTTAAAGCCGGGTCGGGTGCGAGCCGACGGCCCAATGGCCTTCTTTTTTAACCACCTGATGACCTGACCACCTGAAGGCGGCGCGAGGTCACACGAGGTGGCGCAAGGAGGGTCGGGGAGGATTTCAAAATCCCCCTATCTCCCCCTTTAGGAAAGGGGATACATCAGCTGTTGCTCATTTCAATCAAGGCCTGCAATTTCTTCACCGCCCGGCCGCTGTCGATGCAGTCGGCGGCAACTTTGACGCCTTCGCGGATATCCGGCGCTTTTTCCGAGGCGACGATCGCCAGCGCCGCGTTCATTACCACAACGTCGCGGGGAGCGCCCGGTTTGCCGGTGAGCACGTCGCGGGTGATCTGGGCATTCACTCCCGGATCTCCGCCGCGGAGAGCGTCGAGCGGATAAATCTTTCCCGTATAATCTCCGGGATGGATGTTGTAAGTGCGGATGACGCCGTCATTCAATTCGGCCACGCGCGTTTCACCGGTGACAGTCACTTCATCAAGTCCATCCGAACCATGGACGATAAAGGCCCGCTTCGTGCCCATGTTCTTCAAAACATCGGCGAACATTTCGGTGAGCCGCGGATCATAAACGCCCAGAAGTTGAGCGGTGGCGCCCGCCGGATTGGTGAGCGGCCCCAGCATGTTGAAGATCGTACGGATGCCGATTTCACGGCGCGGGCCGATGGCGTATTTCATTGCGCCGTGCAGCCTGGGCGCGAACAGAAAGCCGATGCCGATCTGCTGAATGCACTCTTCGACGATCTCCTGATCAACGCTGATATTGACGCCCAGGGCTTCCAGGACGTCGGCGCTGCCGCAGGCGCTGGAGACGGCGCGGTTGCCGTGCTTGGCGACGGTGATGCCCGCCGCGGCCACGACGAAAGCCGCAGTTGTGGATATGTTGAATGTATTGAGTTTGTCGCCGCCGGTGCCGCAGGTGTCGACAACGGTTGTGGCGCAGGCGTTGACCCGCGTTGCTTTCTGCCGCATGATGCGCGCCGCTCCGGTAACTTCTTCGACGGTTTCACCCTTCATGCGCAGCGCCGTGATGAACGAACCGATTTGAGCGGGCGTGGCCTCGCCGCCCATTATTTCTTCCATCGCCGCCATCATTTCCGCCTCCGGCAAATCGATTCTTCTGACGGCCTTGTCAATGGCTTCCTTAATCATGATGAACGCTCCTTTCGTCCCAGAGTTTTCAGAAAATTCCGCAAAATTCTTTTGCCCTGCGGGGTGAGCACGGATTCGGGATGGAACTGGATGCCTTCCACCGGAAAGCGTTTATGCCGGAGCCCCATGATTTCGCCTTCTGCCGTGCGGGCGCTCACTTCGAGGCATTCGGGCAGACTTTCGGGGCGCACGACAAGCGAATGATAACGACCGGCCGTAAAAGGGTTCGGCAGTCCCGCAAAAATCGTCTTGCCGTCATGCTCAACGGGTGAGACTTTGCCGTGCATGATACGATCGGCGCGGACGACTTCGCCCCCGAAAGCGTAGCCGATCGACTGGTGGCCCAGACAAACGCCCAAAAGCGGCACCTCGGTGTGAAATTCCCGGATGACATCCACGGTGATGCCCGCCTCTCCGGGCGAGCACGGGCCGGGCGATAAAAAAATCGCCTGTGGTTTGAGCTTGCGGATGCCGTCGGCCGTAATCTTGTCATTGCGGTATACGCGGACGTCCTCGCCCATCTGCCCCAGATACTGGACGATGTTGAAGGTAAATGAATCGTAATTATCAATCATTAATATCATGAGCCGCTCCCTCGTTTCCATTTTCGAGAACAAAACCGCCGGCGGCCAGTTGCACGGCCAACTGCATGCCGCGCGCCTTGTTCTGTGTTTCGATCTGCTCGGATTCAGGCTGGGAATCATAGACTATGCCCGCGCCGGACTGGACAAAAATCCGGTTGTTCCGGATGATCAGCGTCCGGATGGTGATGCACAGATCCATGTTGCCGCTGAAGCTGAAATAGCCCACGGCTCCGCCGTACGCGCCGCGCCGCACAGGCTCCAGTTCATCGATGATCTGCATGGCTCGGACTTTGGGCGCGCCGGAGAGCGTCCCGGCGGGAAAGGTCGCCGCAAGGACGTCAAAGGCATCTTTGCCTTTGGCCAGCCGCGCGCGCACATTGGAGACCAGGTGCATGACGTGGGAATATTTTTCGACGACCATGTATTGATTGACCTGCACCGTACCGGTCTCGGCAATCCGCCCCAGATCGTTGCGACCCAGGTCGACCAGCATGATGTGTTCGGCCCGCTCCTTTTCGTCGGAAAGCAGTTCGTCGGCGAGTGCTCGGTCTTCCTGCTCGGTCCGGCCGCGCTTGCGGGTGCCGGCAATCGGCCGCACTTCGACGTCGTTTTGCTCCAGACGCACCATGACTTCCGGCGAGGATCCGATCAGCGTCACCTCGTCAAGTTTGAGGAAAAACAAATAAGGAGAGGGGTTGATATAGCGGAGCGCACGATAAAGATCGACGGGATCCGCAGGGCAGGGTGTGGAAAAACGCTGGGAAAGAACGACTTGAATGACGTCGCCCGCGGCGATGTATTGTTTGGCCGCCTCCACGATCGCTTTGTATTCGTCGGGTGTCATGTTCGATTCAAAAGCCACGCCGTTTACCGGAGTGCCGGGAGCAGGGGCGGCGGCCGGGGCGGCGAGCAGGCCGATTAGTTCGTCGATCTTCGCGCAGGCCGCCCGGTAGGCGTCTTCGGGGGTGTCCGCGTCTTCCGTATAGGCGCAGGCAACGACCTTGATCGTATGGCGGATGTTGTCAAAGATCACCAGAGAGTCGCTTACGACCAAAACGGCTTCGTCCAGATTCAGGTCATCTGGGGGGGCGGCGGGAAGGTTTTCGAAGTAGCGCACCATATCATAACCGAGATAGCCCACGGCACCCCCGAAGAAGCGCGGCAATCCGGGCGTGGCGACAGGCTGATACCGGCCGAGCAGTTCCCTCATGGCGTTAAGCGGATCGCCCTGATGTTCTCTTGCCGTCACGCGTCCTTTTTCATGAATGATCACCTGCGGGCCGCGGACTTTGAATACTACGCCCGCATCCGCGCCGATAAAGGAGTAGCGTCCCCATTTTTCGCCGCCTTCGACGCTTTCCAGCAGATAGACATGATCTTTGTGACGCAGTTTTTTTAATACAGAAACCGGCGTCTCGATGTCCGCGAGGATTTCCCGGTAAACGGGGATCAGGTTGCCCCTCCGGGCGAGTGCTTCAAATTCGGCAAATTGGGGTGAGTACATCTTCAACTCCTTTGGAAAATAAAAAGGCCGTGAGTTTCGTCACGGCCTTTTCGGTGGATACAAACAAAAAAGCCGTGGAGTCCTGAGAGGGTCTCCACGGCTTTTGACTTTTTCCTATAAAAGATCAGCGGCGGATAATCCTCTCTGTGAGGTTCCACCACCACCAGTTATTCAAATTGAATTTTGCAGCACATGTGTTCATTTTCATTTATTCCTGTTACTAGTTTGAGCCGTCTATAACAGGATGCCCTGTCCCTGTCAATCGTTTTTTTGTGAATGACCGATCCGGCGTTTCACATCTGCGGCGGCCAGAGCCCCAGCTGGACCAACGTCCGCTTGTAAACTTTCTGCATCAGAATGATGGAAGACGCCGGAAACAGGCGCTGAAGTCTCCAGATCCGTCTCCACCACGAAGGCTCAATAATGATTGTTTTATTCTTCGCAACCGCATCCGGAACGTTTCGGGCAAAAAGATCCGCCCATGGGTTTGATTTTTTCCAGCAGTTTACTGCGCGTTTCGGGCGGTCGTTTAACTGGCGATGCTTCACTTGCGGACGATACCCCGAAAGACTGATCAGATCGCCTATGATGCGTGCGAAAAATGGGAAATCCTCAATGAGCCGGAAACGTGATCGAGTGGCCGCATTTAAGGCAATGTCTCCTTTCGGTCTGCTGCACCTGTTTCTTCTGCTCTTTGTATTTCCCCGCTTACCGGATTTATCCCCTGGTCTTCGGTCTGTGTCTGAACAGACTCCAGGGGTTTATCATCTATGACGGAAGACTCGCCGACCGGCCCGTGTGTCTGAGCAAATTCCGCTTCCTCCAGGTCGGCCATCCATAGAGAATGGCGATGCCGTGCGTAGTCCAGCCGGACTTTCCCCGTAAAGATGCCGCGCACCATCGGCCAGTTGGGACTAAGCGCGATAGCCGCCATGTGCGCGAGAAACGACAGAAAGAACAGCACGAAGGCGATATTGTGAACCCAGGTCGCCCAAAGCAGCGTCGTGTGCGAAAGGTCCGGCGCATAAATATTCTTGTAGGTTTTGACCAGCCCCGAGAGGATGAGCAGCAGAATGATCACGGCCATGCCGGCGTAAGCGAAGCGCTGCTCCGGCAGATACTTGGGCATCGGCGGTTCCTGACCCAGGCCGATGAAGCTTTTCATGACCGTCACGGAGGCTGCGGCATCCCCTTTGCGCGGCAGGAGCCCTTTTTCGCCCCGGAGTCCGTGATAGACGATGTGAAATACTCCCGCGAGCGTAAAGACGACGGCCGCGGCGTAGTGCAGATAAAGCGATGTGATAAAATCCGCCGACCAGCCCAGCCCCGGAACCGCGATAAGGTAATAGCGTTTGGCTACCGGCAGTTCAAAGATGCCGGTGACGAGCAGCACCAGACCCGAAAGAGCGATGGCCCAGTGTTCAACGAGTTCGAGCGTCCGGTGACGGACGACAAGATTTTTATCGGCGATGATGGTTTCAGCCACGGTGTGACTC
>SBEK01000246.1 GCA_009668925.1 Deltaproteobacteria bacterium | reverse complement strand
TCAATATACAACTTCTTAAAAACATTGCAAGAATAAAAATAGTTTATGGTGGATGAGAACGCGAATGGTGTTTCAAATTTTTGCTCTTAACATTTGACTGCGACATTGCCCTCCTCTTCGATCAAACATTCGAATAAACCGCAGTTGCAGCGGGGTGTGACTTTGGCGAATCATGACTGAAATGTTGCGGCGCTCAGAGAAAAGGATGATGGGTAACAATTGGGGTCAAATCTTTAAACTTGACATTTCGATCTGTTCCGGATTCCGGCCTTCACCAGAATGACGAATACTCTCCACGCATAGCCGACAATCATTGACAACCGGTATTCGAAAATTCGTGGGCCGAGCGGGACACTGGTAAAATAATAAATTTTTCGATATAATATTCCTCAAAACGTCAAGAAACCAGAGACCTGGCTGGACGCTCGAAGAATTCTAAGTTTGCAGAACCGATGTTCTTCAAATGATCAATTTACACCATCAGCACGTTTGAATTTCTTGTGTTATTTAAAATTCTAAAAGCAAAGGGGAAAAGGGATTTATGAGAAAGACGTTGATTGTTCTCGTTGTCGGTATTTCGTTTTTTCTTTCGCAGTCGGTGTACGCGCAGTATGCGGGACGCACCGAAGTTTATCCGCTGCAAAGCATGACGCTGACCACCACGCAGTTTCTCACCGGCGAGACGGACGGTGCGCCGGTGACGATTGCCGGAGAGTTGCGCCTTCCGGTCGGCAAACCCGGAACTAAATTTCCGGCGGTGGTTCTCGTTCACGGATCATCCGGCATCATCATGAACTACGACCGCTGGGCGCATGAACTGACTTCCATCGGCGTTGCAGTGTTTCTCCTTGATTCTTTTACCGGCCGCGGCATTTTCAGCACGAGCACCGATCAGGGCCAGCTCGACCACCTGGCTATGCTCTATGACGCTTATCGCGCACTGGATCTCCTTGCCTCCCACCGGCAGATCGATCCGCAGCGCATCGGCATCCTCGGTTTTTCCAAGGGCGGGGTTGCAGGGCTCTATGCGGCGGTGGACCGTTTTAACAGTTCCTACGGCAGCAAGAAAGCCCGCTTTGCCCTCTATATGGCTGTATACCCGCCGTGTTTCGAATTTAAAGAAGAATTGAAAGTAGACAAAAAGCCCATCATAGTCTTTCACGGGATTGCCGACGACTATGTCCCGATGGCACCGTGCCTGGAATATATCAACCGTCTCCGGGCGGCGGGCTTCAGCGCCAAAATCTACGGATACCCTGACGCCTATCATGGCTTCGATTTTGAATTGCTGCCGGCAAAATTGTATTTACCCAGCGTCCAGCAGACCGTAAAATGCAAGATCAAGGAAGGTGATAGCGGCGTCGTGCTCAATGCCGAAACAGGCAAGGCATTCAGCCGCGAAGACAAGTGCTTCGGACTTGGCGCGACAGTGGGCTATAACAAAGAGGCACATTTGAAAGCCACGGAGGATTTAAAGCGGGAGGTAAAGTCTGCCTTCAAGATTGAAGATAAATAAGGGGTACAATTGGGGTCAAGGGAACAAGGAACCAATGGGGACGCCCTTAAGTTATTAAGTTACTGTTCATATGGTTGATATTCATGCTTTTTTGACGATGAAAAAAGGGGCTTACTTCTCAGGAATCAAAATATCAATCGGATAGGCAACTGGTCATATTTAATTTGCGCCTTGATTATAGCTTTCCTGTTTCATCCAACGATTGTGATAAACAATCCGCAGTTGCAGCGGGATGTGGCTTTGCGAATGATGACTGAAACGTTGCGGCGCTTGGCGTGGCGAAGCGTCTGACGGCCGAACTGTTTGAGCGCGAGAGCGAGTTTTCGACCGTGGCGGAGCAAGCTTAGCGCCACAGTCGAGGACATTGAGCGAAGGCCCGCCCCGATGTAACTGCAACCGCTGAGGCTCTTTTCATTTAGATGATTAATCACTGTTGCATGTCAATAAATGATCATTCTAAAATCCTGGATTCCGGCCTCCGCCGGAATGACGTATGCTCACCACGCGTACGCGTCCTGAGGCTCCGCTCGGAAAGGAGTGTCCGATGAGCAAGCAGGGACAATCATTTAGCCGGGAATTGCATCTATGGCGGCAAAGTTCCCTGCCAATTTTCGCAGGGCGGCAACGCCTCTCCCGCCTTAAATTATTTTGAAGGGGAAGGAAACGCGCGCTTCCTTCCCCCTTCGGTAAAAAACAGTTTACACCTTGTTACGGAACAACGGTCCAGTAGGGATTTGTAAAGAGGGCCTTAAAGTTGGCACGGCTGCCGTCGGCGTTCATAAACCACATGACGACCTGGCCGGTCGCGGCATTTCTCCAAACGATATCCCTTTTCCGATCTCCATTATAGTCACCGATAGCCACAATCGCCCAATCAGGTGAAGTCAAAAGCAGTTTAAAGCTCGCCCGTGTGCCGTCAGCATTCATGAACCAGATAACCGACTGGCCGCTGGCTGTATTTCTCCACAGGATGTCGGCGACACCGTCGGCGTTCACATCTCCGGTCCCGGCAATGGTCCAGTTCACGTCAGACAATAGTGTTTTGGCGGTCCCCATGCGGGTGCCGTCGGCATTCATGAACCAAAGAACTGATTGGCCGGTAACCTGGTTCCTCCAGATGATATCGCAATGACCATCCCCGTTGACATCTCCTGTTGCTGCTATATGCCAATCCAGGTTGGTTATGAGTGTCTTCGCCGCACCCAGCCGGGTGCCGTCGGCATTCATGAACCAAAGAACCGTCTGGCCGTTGGCCGTATTTATTTAAAATACATACACAAATATCCGGAGATGGGATTAATTATACTGTCCCCTTAATTAACAGAAATCATAAATCTGAATGGCCTGTTTGAGAGAAAACCGGTGTTTATAAGAGGATCTTGAGATGGTGAGTATGGTGATGATTTAGTCGGAATATTGAAATTTAAACAGGAATCGGGCCGTGCCCGATAGCCCGAGTCAGGTTATTTTATCATTTCCAGGTCGGGTCGTACCTGACCTTTCTTATTTTCTCCCGTCTTTCCTTTTCGGACCCGGCTTCTGTTTGCTTAAAACGCGATTGCAGGTCTGTTCGACTTTTCTGACAAATTCGCTGTCTCCCAGCGGTCGGCCCGTTTTTTGGTGTTTTCTTATTAATTGGTATTCCTTATCTTTCTCATCGAATCCGACGAGCAGGAATGTCTTCCAGTCGGGGACCATGTCCAAAAGGGGCTTCACTTTCACCAGTTCGTCATCCTGGCCCAGCACATGGCTTTTTGCGCTGCTCCATGGATAAGAAACGGGATCGTCGGTTACCCCGACCCGAACAGGATTGAGTTCAACATGATGAGCGGCCGCCAGCAGATAGGGCTCGTCCAGGGGAAATGATGAAAACCGCTCCTGCCACAGGTGTCCGCGCCAGTTGTTCCGGGCATTGATCGCCCTCGTATACCGGCGGTGCGCTTCACCGATGGCGCTTCGGAGATTATCCGGGTCATCCGGAACCGCAAGCATATGAACATGATTGCACATCAGGCAATAAGCCCACACTTCAACCCCGTGCTGCCGGCAGGAAGCTGCCATGAGCGAGATATAGGCCCGGTAGTCATCATCGTTAAAAAAAGACTCCTGAGAACGATTGCCTCTTTGCGTAATATGATGCGGTACTTTCGGGACAACGACCCTCGCTAACCTTGCCATGGGGCAGTTTCTACCCCTGATCTTCCCAGCTGTCAATGATTATATATACTGTCTACTTAATTTCCTGAAAGGTGCATACATAGGGTCAGGTCGTTGAAACGCAATCGGGTTAAAATCTTTACGGGTTGTTGGGAACCAATGGGGACGCCCTTAAGTTATTAAGTTACTGTACAAATA
>SBEK01000245.1 GCA_009668925.1 Deltaproteobacteria bacterium | reverse complement strand
GGCCAAGGCCACCCCGCTGCCCCGCGCCGGTCTGGACAAGGACATCGCTTACGGCGCGCTCTACCTGGCCTCCGATGAAGGAAGCTTTGTCAATTGCCATGACCTGGTTGTGGACGGCGGCAGAACATCGCTCTTCCGCGAAGGGGCCTGAGAAACAAAGCGGGGCAAGGCGTCCTGACGAAAGCCGGGACGCGGCGGCCCTTCCCACAAAAAAAGCCGGTTCACCAATAAAATGAACCGGCCTTTTTTATTCATAATGACAAATAAATTTATTTAACCGCGTCCTTCAAACCCTTGCCGGCTTTGAAAACCGGAACCTTCTTGGCGGCGATTTTGATGGCTTCGCCCGTCTGGGGGTTTCTGCCTTTGCGAGCCTTTCTTTTGCTCACGGAGAAGGTGCCGAATCCCACCAAAGTTACGCTGTCGCCCTTTTTGAGGGCTTTCTGGATTGCCGCCAATGTCGCACTAACCGCTGCATCAGCCTCTTTCTTCGTGCATGTTGCCTTTGCTACTTCTTCGATCAACTCTGCTCTGTTCATTGGACACCCCTTTTAAGTTTTATTTTTGAAAAACACGTGACTGGAAATTAACCCTTATTTAAAAAAAAATCCACCTTTTTTTTAACAAAATAACGTGACCGGAATCACCTCAACTTCTGTCTGGACGCGTGTTCCTTGTAGTGTTTCGCGCCGAAAATCAAATCCTGCTTCTTAATAAACACTTCCGTATCGGGCGGCACGGAATGGGTCAGCCAGACGTTGCCGCCGATCACCGACCGGGCGCCGACCACCGTGTCGCCCCCCAGGATCGTGGCATTGGCGTAAATGATCACATCGTCTTCCAGCGAGGGATGCCGCTTTTTCGACCGCAAGCGGCTGCACTCCGCCTTGGACAGAGAAAGAGCCCCCAGTGTGACGCCCTGATAGAGCCGCACGCGGTCGCCGATCGTACACGTCTCTCCGATAACCACACCGGTTCCATGGTCGATGAAGAAACTTTCGCCGATATGGGCCCCGGGATGAATGTCAATGCCGGTGCGGCTGTGGGCGTATTCCGTCATGATGCGCGGCATGAGTGGAATCGACAGGTGATACAGTTCGTGGGCAATCCGGTAAACCATAATCGCCCAGATTCCGGGATAGCTGAAGATGATCTCGTCATATCCCTTGGCGGCCGGATCGCCGTCAAAGGCGGCGCGGATATCGTTCGCCAGCATCGCGCGCAGCCCGGGCAGCTTCCGGAGGAATTCCACCGACAGCTTATGCCCCAGGGGCTCGCAATGGACACACGGCTGGTTATGGCGGATGCAGTCATGACGGATAGCCAGAATCACCTGCTCCGAGAGGACCTCGTACAGGTTGATCATCTCCTGGCCCAGATAATATTCCAGGTTATTCGAGTCCAGCCGCGTGCGGATAAAATAACCCGGATAGAGGATCAACCCGAGGCGGCGCAAAATATCGATCATCGATTCCCGAGATGGAATCGGTTCGGCGCTGACATGGTCGAAACACCCTTCTTTGCTGCATGTGGCAACCAAGTCGTTGACAATGGCGGGCACTTCGTCGCGGTAATTCTTCGCCGATTTAATTTCGTTTTTGCAGTTCTTCCCGTTCTTATCCAAACGCTTCATGACATCTTTAGCCTCTCTGTGTTTGCGGACCGGTCCGTTCTGCTGACCGGCCGGTCATTTTAAGTCTTTTCCCGAATCTCCTGTTTTACAGTATTCTCCGGCAGAGGTTCCACGTCCGTCTTACCGGAGCGGGCAACGGCCGCGGCCGCCCCTGGCCTCAGTCTGCTGCTACTGCGCATTGCAGCCCTGGTTGGCATTGTTCCAAAACGGGGACATCCCGCGCAGCCTTTCAATAATCGCCGGCATTTTATCGATGACAAAGTCGATTTCTTCTTCCGTATTGTAAATGCTCAGGCTGAAGCGCACGGAGCCATGCGCCATGGTGAAAGGAACGCCCATTGCCCGCAGAACGTGCGACGGCTGCAGCGAGCCGGACGTGCAGGCCGACCCGGAAGATGCGCAGATGCCCAGTTCATTCATCAGAAGCAGGATCGCCTCGCCTTCCACAAACTCAAAGCTGATGTTCGTGGTATTGGGCAGGCGCTTTTCAATATCGCCGTTCACGCGGCTTTGCGGAATCCTCTTCAGCAGTTCACGCTCCAGCTTGTTCCGGAGCCCGAGCACGTACGTATTTTCTTTTTCCATATTTTTTCCCGCCAGTTCGCAGGCCTTCCCCAGGCCGACAATGCTGGGCGTGTTTTCCGTCCCGCCGCGCCGTTCCTTTTCCTGGTGGCCGCCAATCATGAAGGGCGAGAATTTGGTGCCCCGCCGGATATAGAGCACGCCGATGCCCTTGGGGGCATGCAGCTTGTGGCCGGAGATGGACAGCATGTCAATCACATTATTCTTCATATGAATGGGGATCTTGCCGGCGGCCTGAACGGCGTCGGTGTGAAACAGGACCCCTTTTTCGTGGGCCAGCATCGCCGCTTCCTCAACGGGAAACAGGACGCCCGTTTCATTATTTCCCCACATCAGACTGACGATCGCCGTGTCCGGCGTGAGCTGCTTTTCCAGGTTTTCCAGATCCAGAATCCCGTTCTTGTCCACGGGCAGCTCCGTTATTCTATATCCCTGCGTAGCCAGATGCGAACACAGGGCGCGGATGGCCGGATGTTCCACCCGGCTGATCACGATGTGCTTTTTGTCCGGCCGGGTGAGCAGTGCGGAGCGAATAGCGGAATTGTCGCTCTCGGTTCCGCAGCTGGTAAAAACGATTTCCTCCGGCAGGGCGCCCAGGAGACCCGCCACCTGCTCGCGGGCGACGCGAATTTTCTGGCCGACCTGGCCGCCGAACGTATGCATGCTGGACGGATTGCCGTACAAATCCCGGAAATAGGGCAGCATCGCGTCGAGCACTTCTTCGGCGACCTGCGTGGTCGCATTGTTGTCCAGGTAGATGGTCTTCATTGCGGCGCCTCCTCAACGTTGATGTCCGGCGAAACGAGCTCTTTGAGCCTGTGCTCGACAAAATCCTTCAGCGTGATGTTCGATGCCTTGCAGGTGGCGCAGGAGCCGCGCAGCGCCACAAGGACCCGGTTGCCGATAATATCGATGATTTCGATATCCCCGCCGTCATGCTTGAGCGAAGGGCGGATTTCCCTCTCGATGGTCTCCTCGATCAGCCTGATTTTCTGCAGATTTGTGAGCCGGGGCTTCGTTTCCCCCTTCGGCTCCGCCTTCACCCGTTCAATAATCTGGGCGATCGCGTCCTGGCAGCCGCCGCAGCCGCCGCCGGCCTTGGTATAATTAGTGACATCCTCAACCGTCGATAAATTATTTTCGCGGATGGCCTTCTCGATTTCTTTGTCCGTAACGCCGAAGCATTCGCAGATGATCTTTTCACCCACGGCCAGAGCGGGGGCGCCCCGGTAATTTTCCACCGCTTTTTCCAGAGCCTGCTTCCCCATCACGGAGCAGTGCATTTTTTCGTCCGGCAGACCACCCAGGTACTTGGCAATGTCCTGATTCGTGACTTTGAGCGCTTCTTCCAAGGTCATCCCTTTGATGATATCCGTCAGCGCCGAAGACGTGGCAATGGCGCTGGCACAGCCGAACGTCTTGAATTTGGCTTCCTTGATGCGTTTGTTCTCATCGAGCTTGAAGGTCAGCTTCAAGGCATCGCCGCACGCGAGCGATCCGACTTCCGCCGTACCGTCCGGATTTTCGATCTCGCCGACATTATGCGGATTGAGAAAATGCTCTTTGACCTTATCCGTATATTCCCACATAAGCACTCCTTAAATCTGATTTGAATCAGTTTATTTATGATGACGTGTTGCAACCTTAAAAAATAATTAAAATTAAT
>SBEK01000039.1 GCA_009668925.1 Deltaproteobacteria bacterium | reverse complement strand
ACCGCCTGCGTCGGATCGATACGGTCGTCAAGCTTCTCCACTTTAAAGGTGTATTTTTTCCCCTGAACCGTTATGCCGCCGCCGGCATTCAATTCCTTAACGGCCATATCCACCCCGTTAAAAATGTCCTGACCGTATTCGGCGGCGGGACCGGAAAGCGGTCCCGTATACCCGATCAAGATTTCATCAGCTTTACTATTTCCCGCCCAGGATACAAAAATAACCGCCGCAATCAGACAAATAAACACCTTGAACTGCTTCATGCCCTGTTCCTCCTTAATGATTATTTTGCCTTTCCTCGTAACAACGGGAAATGTGAAGATCATTTCCCTCACCCTTTTATGCTGATTTTACTGACTCAAAACGAATAACATGTCAATATCTTAATAACATTAGATATTTGCGTGATACATAAAAACACAGCACTTCGCTTGGCGATATTATCGAAATAATTGCGAAAAACATCTGACCATCATTTACTAAATATCTGCTGGTCATAATATCATTCCTTGCCGTTCGGGCCGAATTTTCTCAAACAAGCGAACGGTCGCGGCCCCGCAGGATCTGCGGATACTCTCAACGCATCACAATGCCGCCGTCGATACTTAAGGCCTGGCCCGTGATGCTTCTGGCGTCGTGCGAGGCCAGATAAGCCACCAGACCGGCAATCTCCTCGGCGGATTGGGGACGGCGAAGCGGCGTGACGGCCTTGACCCGTGCTTCGAATATCTCTTCAAGGCTCATGTTCGCATAGGCCGGCTGGATGTCTTTTACCGCCTGCGCCAGTCTTTCCCATCCTGGCGTAAAAACATAGCCCGGACATACGGCGTTTACGGTAATATCGTGACGCGCCAATTCTTTGGCCAAGGTTTGCGTAAGCCCGATCACACCGAATTTTGCCGCGCAATAGGCCCCCAGGAGCTGTTCTCCCTGCCTGCCCGAGACGGAAGACATATTGATCAGCCGGCCCTGTTTCCGCGGAATCATGATTTTCGCGGCCGCGCGGCAGCAGAGGTAGGCGCTTTTCAAATTGACTTCAATAGTCTGATCCCAGTCTTCGATGGAAGATTTAGCCATCAGGGCAATGCCCCATCCGCCGCCCACATTGTTCACTAGGATGTCGACAACGCCATAGGCCTGGACGGTCTTTTCGATCATGCGGTCCACCTCCTGAGGATCCGTCGCATTGCAGACCACAGCCAACGCCTCGCCGCCGCCGGCCCTGATCGCGTCGACAACTTTCGCGGCCGCATCCGGATTCAGGTCCGCTACCGCGATTTTCGATCCTTCGGACGCCAGGCGCAGCGCAACGGCTTCGCCGATCCCGTTGCCCGCGCCCGTCACTACCGCAACCTTATCTCTAATCTTCAAGTCCATAAATTTCGCCTCCCCAGATTTATTTATTCAGTCATTCCTTCATCGATGTCTCAACCCTTGTTTCGAAAGAGTGCCCTCGGGAACTATTTTCCACCTTCACACGGCGACTGTTCCAGGCGCTCCAAAATCAGGTCCAAAACCTTCTGCAAACCCGCGCGGTCGATTTTTTTCCGATCATCCTTGATTTGCTCTTCCATGGCCAGTTGCACGACGCCGCGGATCACCCAGGTTACATGCCCCGGATTGACGGGCTGAAATTCTTTGGCCGAAATACCTTCTTCGATAATCTTCCTGATCGCGGCGTGAAACTTGACATGGTAAGAAATAAAATCGCAATAAGGCGCGCCCTGAGACGGACCGTAATAAACCGCAAACATGAGCCGGAAGAAATTTCTGTCTTCGATGACATGCTGGAAAATCATACCGGCAAGGTCTTTCAGCCGGTCCTTCGCGCTCTCCCGGGTGTAGGTATGCAGCGCGAGCATGGAATCAATTTGCGAACAGTGCGTCTGCATCAACTCCCTGTAGAGGCCTTCCTTGCTGCCAAAATAATAATACAGGGACGGCGCTGTGATGCCCGCGGCTTCCACGATTTCCCGTATGGACGTGGCGGCGTAACCTTTTTGAGCAAACAGAGCCAGGGCTGCGTCAAGGATCTGCTGCCGCGATTCGGTTTCACCGTTGCTTTTCAACGCTCTTGCTTTTTTCGGGGCCATCTCGTCTTTACCTCGCTGCGCCCTTGTGCCGGCGAATAGTGGACATTGAAGTTGAGTATACTGGCATAAGGATTTTTTTTGTCAACCTCAATCAACTGAAATGCGGCTTCCGGTTTGTTCACGCGCATACGCGGCCGCTTGAACCGCCTATCCGTCAGTGAATGGTGCGCCGGTCCCCCCTCGGGCGCTTCGGCGGGAGGCCTCGGGCGCGGGCCCCGCCAAAATGATCCCGCGGAAAGACATCATCTCCGCCAGATCTTCCACCAGGTCCCGGCCGGACCAGGCAAAAATTTTTTTCGCTTCTATCTTCCTATTTTGACACACCATGAAGGATAAAGAGAGGAGGAAGCCTCCTTGCCAAGTGTTATTTTCATTGACACCCCCGGAGATAGTTTTATATAGTGTTTGTTATAGAGTTTCACCGGGCATGGGTTCTTTTCAAGAAAAATATATAAAAAACAGGAGGAAGCATGATGAAAAAGATACATCTGTTTGCCGGAATGATTTTTGTTTTTCTTTTGATGACCACAGGAGCCTGGGCGGCAAGCCCGGACAAAACCGGACCCATCAAGATCGGCTTCATGGGAAACATGTCCGCCCCCTTTTCGCTTTCCGCCAAAGCCGCTGCAACGATGGCCGTTGACGAAATCAACAAAGCCGGAGGAATCCAGGGACGGCCGATCAGCCTGATCGTCGAGGACACCAAAGGCGAAATCCCCAAGTGCGTCGAAATCTATAAAAAACTGGTCATGAAAGACCGCGTGCTGGCCGTTTTCATCGGGGAAAAAGTGGAAATGGGCATTGCCGGCATGGAAATCGGCGCTGAATTGTTTCCCGAGTACCCGCACATCTTCTTCAGCACCATCGGATCCGGAGACGACATCTGGCACCGCGTCCGCGACAATTACAAGAAATACCGCTTCGGTTTCCAAACCTACTACGCCATTTCCACCAACTATCTGAAGATTCTGGCGCCCGACAACATCGACTGCTTCAAGAATCAGGTCAAGATCAAGAATGTGGCCATTCTGTACGAAGACATGGAATGGACCAAGCCGTTGCGCAAAGGCATTCCCGACGTTTCCCCGTCCCTGGCCGATATCTATAAGGGAAAGGGCGTCAATGTTGTTTATCAGACGACAACGTCCCTCGATCAGAAGATGTTTAACCCCGTTTTTGAAGAAATCGCCAAATCCGGCGCAGACCTTATCGATTGCGTCGTCGGATATATTGATCAGCCGGCGTTTATTAAACAGTGGTCTCAGTCGAGCGCCCGCAACATCCCCGTCTTCATCTGGGGAGGTCTCGCCGGCATGCCCCCGATCTGGAAAATGACGGAAGGCAAAGTCAACGGCATCATGGTCGGGTCCTCTCTGGTTCGGGTGCCGATCACGGCCAAGACCATTCCTTTCATGGATAATCTGGTCAAAAACTACAAAGTCGGTCCGATCTTCGGATCGCATACGACCTACGATACCCTCTATGGTTTCAAAAAAGCCATCGAGCAGGCCGGAGGAACCGGCAACATCGACAACCTGATCAAGCAATTGGAGCACGTTGAAGAAGTGGCCGTTCTCGGCACCATCGGCTGGAACGCAAAATATCACTACAACCTCCCTCCGCCCAAGTACGTAACACCGATCGTCCAGTGGCAGGCGGGCGAAATGAAAGTCATCTATCCCCTGAAGTACAAAATGACCGAGTACAAAGCTCCGAAGGATCTGCGCAAATAATATCTGCGGGGAGTCCGCCCGAGGCGGGCGGACTCCCCGACAAAGACGCCCGGCATCCTCTTCTTCGCACGAGGACCGGTGATGTGAAAATGTGCAGTATCATGACGGCACACCCGGCAGCTTAAGATCAATTAAGAAAAGGGAGCAGACCCGATGAACAATGTTTTTCTGCAGATCATCATCTACACCGTCATCTGGGGGTCCATCTATCTTCTGATATCGCTGGGCTTCTCCCTCATCTGCGGGGTGCTCCGCATCTTTCATCTGGGATACGGTGTCGTCTTCATTCTGGCCGCTTACGTGACCTGGGCCTTCATGGAGGAAGTGCATCTGGGACTGGTGCCCAGCATCGGGCTGATGATCCTGGTCCAGTGCGCGTTCGCCCTGATCGTCTTTTATAAAGGGGTCTTCCAGCGTTATCTGGAAGAGGAAGAAATCCTTCTGACCGTATCCATCCTCATTTTTCTCGCGGTCGCCCATTTGGCCAATTACCTGTATCCCGTCACAGCCGGCGTCAGTATTCCTTCGACTATCATTGACGACGTTCTGATCATCGGCGGCGTGACCATCGCCTACCAGATGATTATCGCCGCACTGACGGGCATTGGGGTTACGGCCGTCTATGTCCTGTGGTTTATGAAGACAAGAATCGGCCTCATCATCCGGGCCATCAGCCAGAATCTTCCGGCCGCCATGCTCATGGGCGCGAACGTCAACCGGATGTACTATCTGGCGATGATTCTCTCCGTCATCCCTCCGACCATCTGCATGGTGGTGATCGCGCCCTTCTGGGGAGTCGACCCCTTTATGGGCGCGCCGCTCCTGATGACGGCCATGCTGATTTCCATTCTCGGGGGGTTAGGCAACCTCAAGGGAAGCATTGTTGCTTCCTACCTGATCGGATTCATCCATGCCTCGGTCAGCTTCATCCTGGTATCGCGCTTCATGGGGCTTGCCGCTTTAATCATCACCCTGGTCGTGATGATTTATCGACGCGGTGGTATTTTTGCAGGAGAAACCTTATGGTAAACTTTGAACTGCGCCGCGACCGCATCGTCGCGCGCTTTCGCGACAAAAAGACGGAATGGGTGATCGAACCGCGCTACTGGAGAAACCCGACCATCGGCATCAGCCTCCTTTTGGTTCTCCCCTTATTCGTCTATTCCCATCCCAACATTCTGACGATGATCACGACGGCCAATCTCTACGCCGCCCTGGCCATTCCGCTGGGTCTGCAGATGCTGGGAACGGGCCGGGTCAATTTCGGTCCGCAGCTCTACCTGGGAATCGGCGGCTACACCGCGGCGCTTCTCAATCTTCATTTCGGCTGGAGCCCCGCCATGACGCTCGCCGCCACCATTACCGTGTGCACGGTCGTGGCGCTCGCTTTAAGTCCGACCACGCTCATTGCCAAGGGGCTTTACTTTTCCCTCATCACCCTGATCCTGCCGCTGACGTTCCTGGATGTCACCTACATCTGGGGAGACATTTTTCGCGGCGAAGTGGGTCTGGTCGGCATGAGCCCGCTTCTTTCCTTCGAGAAAGTCTCCTGGAATTATATCGCGTATTACTATCTGTCCCTGTTTCTGATGCTCATCTATCTCCTCGTCTGCGATCGCACGGTGCGGTCCCGGATCGGCATCAGCATGGCGGCGGTCAATGAAAATGAAAACGTCGCCCGCATGATGGGCGTGAGGGTGGATGCGTACAAAGTGTTCTTTTATGTTGCGCCGTCGATCCTGACCGGCATCGTGGGCTGGTTTATCGTCCACACCTTCCGCACCTTCGCCGGCGTGACGTATCTCCCCCTGGAGTTCATGACCAAGATCCTGATCATCGTCATCGTCGGTGGAAGAGCTTTTCTTTACGGCGCCATTCCCGGAGCCTACCTGATCTCCATCGTCGAAGACTCGCTCCGGGGGCTCGGTCCCGTAAACTACTTTGTGTTCCCGCTGATTCTGATTGCACTGATTGTCTTTCTGCCGCGGGGAGAAGGATTATGGGGGCTGTACAAGAAAAGACGGCCCCGGGATTATTTTCCAAAACTGCATGTAAGGAGAGAATAGCGCCGTGCTGGAAATAGCGACCGTATCAAAAAATTTTGGCGGCCTTGCCGCCGTAAGCGACGTCAGCTTTTCCGTTGCCGAGGGAGAGGTGGTCGGTTTAATCGGACCGAACGGCGCCGGAAAGACGACGATGCTGAATCTGATTTGCGGTATTTACAAACCCGATCACGGCGTCATCCGGTTCAACGGGACGGACATCACGGGTCTGCCCAGCCACAAAATCTGCAAACTGGGCATCTCCCGGACCTACCAGATCCCGCAGCCTTTTGAATCCATGACCGCCCTCGCCGGCGTGATGGTCGGCGTTTTGAACGGAAAGCCCCGGCCCAACATGAGTGTTCCCGATGCGGCTCTGGAAGCTTCCTACTATCTGGAATTCGTGGGGCTGTTCTCCAAACGCGACACCCTGGCGCGCGATCTGAATCTCTATGAGCTGCGCATGCTGGAACTCGCCCGGGCTCTGGCCACGACGCCGAAGCTCCTGCTTCTGGATGAAGTCATGGCCGGTCTGAATCCGACGGAGGCTTCGCACGCGCTGGACATGATCTGGAACGCCCAGGACCAGTTCGCCTTTACCATCCTGTGGATCGAGCACGTCATGAAAATCATCATGAATGCAACAAAGCGGGTGGTCGTTCTCCAATACGGCAAGAAGATCGCCGAAGGTCCGCCCCGGGAAGTCACCACGGACCCGAAAATTATCGAGGCCTATCTAGGAGCGCGCTATGCTCACCATTAAAGACCTGAATGCGGCCTACGGCGTGATCCCCGTGCTCCACGGCGTGAATCTGGAGATCCGGGAGGGGGAACTCGTCGCTCTTCTCGGCGCCAACGGAGCGGGAAAAACAACGCTGCTCAACACGATCTCGGGCGTGCTCCCCGCCAAATCGGGGACCATCTCTTTCCTCGGTGAACCCATCCAGGCCCAATCATCGGACAGCATTGTCCAGAAGGGCATTTCCCAAATTCCGGAAGGAAGAAAAATCTTTCCCTACCTGACGGTGAAAGAAAATTTACTGATGGGCGCCAGCACCAAAAAGGCCTGGGGGAAAAGGAAGGACATGCTGGAAAAGGTCTATTCCTTATTTCCCATTCTGAATGAACGCAGCAATCAACGGGCGAGCCTGATGAGCGGCGGGGAACAGCAGATGCTGGTCATCGCCCGGGGATTGATGGCCCGGCCCAGGCTTCTGATGATCGATGAGCCGTCTTTGGGACTGAGTCCGCTCATCATGTCGCAGATCTACGATGTCATCAAAACCTTCCCCGCCGACGGCATTACCGTTCTGCTCGCGGAACAAAACGCGTTGTATGCCCTGGAAATCGCCACCCGGGGTTACGTGCTTCAGGATGGTCATATTGTTCTCACCGGAACCAGCGACTTTCTCTTAAACAGTGAACTGGTCAAGAAAGCCTACATAGGGATGTAATGATGACGGAAGATTATTTTGCTTTTACCGACAAGCTTTTTGCCCGAGAGGATATCGACAAAAAGGCTGAGGCCCTGAAAGGGCTGCGCGTCCTGGATCTCTCCCATATGATTTTCGGTCCGACGGCGGCAAAATTTCTGGGGCAGTACGGCGCGGACGTGATTAAGGTGGAAGTTCCCTACCAGGGCGATTACTGGCGCGGCGGGACCTATTGGGGCAAGTACTGGAAACACTCCAATCCCCTGTGGCATTTCATCAACCCCGGAAAATATTTTGTCGGCATCGACGTCAAGAAACCGAAGGGGAAGGACCTGATTCTGAGGCTTGCCGAAAAAGCCGATGTGATCATCGAAAATTTCACATCGGGAACCGTGGAAGCCTGGGGCATCGGCTATTCGCAGATAAGCAAGCTGAACCCGAAAGTCATTTATGCGAGCTTGAGCACCTATGGCCAGTTCGGCCCGCGGCGCTATGCTCCGGGCTGGGACCTTCTGGCGCAGGGCGCGAGCGGCGTTCTGTCCGTCACCGGTCATCCGGACACGGATAAATATTTCAAAGTGCCCGATTTTTTCGGAGATTTTTTTCCCGCTTATTACGCGGCCGTGCTCATCCTCATTGCACTCAATTACCGCGAACGGTCGGGAGAAGGACAGTATATCGACGGCTGCCAGGCGGAAATCCTGATGCGGACGCTGGGCCATTTCACCTACCATGACGCCACGGGCAAAGATCTCGGACGCACCGGCAACATGGACCCGACCATGTCCCCCTCGGGAATCTTCAAGACACGCGACGGAAAATTCGTGGCCGTCGCCGTGGCGACGGACAAGCAATTCCAGTCGCTGTGCAAAGCTCTCAACCGTGAGGATCTGGCACAAAACGAAGCCTATCAAAAAGCGGCCAACCGTCTCCAGGAAGACCATGCGCTGGCCTTGAATAAGGTGCTTGCGGAATGGGTGAGCACCAAAGATGTGGCCGAAGTGGGCGAATCGGCCCGCAAGCACCGCTTTGCCGCGGCGGAAGTCATGGATGATGTACAGATCAGCCAGGACCCGTGGCGCAGGGACCGGGGCAGCGCCATTTTGTTTGAAGACGACATGTATAAGAAGCTGCTCGTCGAGGGCCCCATCGCCATGCTGTCCAAAACGCCCGGCCGGATAAAATGGCTGACGCGGCCGCTGGGTTACCATAACCGCTACGTCTTCAAGAAGATCCTGGGATTGACGGAAAATGAGATCAAGACTCTGGAAAAGGAAAGAGTCGTAGGAACCTGGGATTACCGGGTGGGGCAGAGGCCGCCGATTTACCATGATCTGGCCAAAGATAAAATGTTTAACTACGAAGGGGGTGAGGACCATTAAAGAGCGAGTCTATTCCCGATACCTGCAGAAAAAAGGCGCGTCGAAACTTTCCGACTGGAAAAATATTCTCACGCTTCTCAAAACCTCCGAGGGAAAGCCCGAAGCCCTGGATGATATGATGGTCCTCGATCTGAGCTTTGCCAATTTTTCCGGAAGTATCGCCGCCAGTTTTCTGGCGGAAGCCGGAGCGGAGGTCATCAAAGTGGAACCTCCGGAAGGAGATCCCTCCCGGGTGATGAGTCCCTACGGCGCCAACAAAAACGGCGTTGGAATTCCTTATCTGATGGAAAGCCGCAACAAACGCCAGATCACGCTGGATCTGGAAAGCGAAGGCGGCCGGGAAAATCTCAAACGCCTGGCCTCGCGGGCCGACATTCTCATCGACACCTATGCCCCGGGGATAATGGACGCCTGGGGAATCGGTTACCGCCAGCTGAGGGAACAAAATCCGGGGTTAATCTATATCGCCATCTCGCCCTACGGCCACTATACGGCCAAAGGCAGAGAAATGGCCGAGACGCCCTGGACCGATCTCACCTCGCAGGCCGAGTCGGGTCTCGCCGCGTTGATCGGCGATCTTCCGGATACACCCGAACCCTACAACTGGCCGACCCGCGCCGGATTCTATGCCGCCGGCTACACGTCCGCAGTCGGAGCGGCCTGCGGCGGGCTGGTGGCATCCTTTTTCAAACGGAGAACGGGCGAAGGACAAATGGTTGATATTGCCACAGCGGATGCCTATGCCTCCTGCGTCGGCTTTCCGCCGACCATCGGCTACGTATGGAAAAAACCGCGGCTGCGCTACGGAACACTCGATTACGGCCTGTGCCCATACGGATTTTTCAAATGCCAGGACGGCTACGTGGCCATCGCCTGCTTTCGCGATCAGGACTTCCGGGCCGCCCTGAAGCTTCTCGGTCAGTGGAAAATTGAGGAGGATTGGAAGACGCTCCTCGACCGGATCACGGATGATATTGAAAAAGTCAAAGAGCTCAACACCATCGTGGAAAAGGCCGTCAGTCCATACACCTATCAGGAGATCAACGAGAAATTTTCCGCTTACAGCGTCAAGGCCGCCCGTTCCAAATGGCGGGGCGGAGGGCTTCCCGTGACAACGAAAATGCTGACGCCCGCCGAAGTCCTCAAGGAAGAACACTGGGAAGCAAGAGGGACTTTCCCGAAAATTGCGCATCCATCGTTCGGCGTCGTGACGCTGCCGACCACCGGTAAGATGACCAAAACCCCGCTCCGGGTAAAATGGATTTCAGCGAATATCGGCGAAGACAACGACTACATTTTTAAAAAATACGGCCTGGTCGACGATGCCGTCTGAACCGATGGAAGCACAGCAAAATCCGTCCTCCCGTCTCCGGAAAAATCGCCGGCGCACGAGGCGCCGTTTCCGGTTTTCGGAGAGCGGGTCTTTCGTTCCTTGGGCTGCGCCGCCCGCGTAAAATCTGCACCGAGTGGAAAAATATGGAAATAAGAAAAAAATAATTATAGCATGAAGCCGTGAGTTCTTTGAATGGACAAAGCTTAAATACCGGATATTTCGTACCGGGACAAATATATCTCAACAAACACGGGAGCATACAGCACATGGAAACAGGCAAGAAAAAGAACGAACCCGCCAGGACAAAAAATGAACCCGCGGGACAACAAAAGACGAGCGAAACCCCCATACGGCCTGATCTGGCCGAAGTGATCCGCAGACATTCCTTTACCCTGGATGAAAACCGTCCGGACGTCGTCGCCAAAAGAATGCAGAAGAACCAGCGCACAGCCCGCGCCAATGTCGAGGACCTCTGCGACGCCGGGAGTTTTATCGAATACGGCGCCCTGACCATTGCCGCGCAGCGCGGACGCCGTTCTCTCGATGACCTCATTGCGAAAACCCCGACCGACGGCATGATCGCCGGCGTCGGCTCCATCAACGGCTCGATGTTCAATGAAGACAAATCCCGCTGCATGGTGCTGGCATACGACTATACGGTTCTCGCGGGCACACAGGGATTCTTCAACCACAAGAAAAAGGACCGGATGCTGCATCTGGCCCATGAGCAGCGCCTGCCGCTGATTTTCTTCGCCGAAGGCGGCGGCGGAAGGCCCGGCGACGTGGATACGGAAGGCGTCGTCGTGGCCGGACTGGACCTGACCACCTTCGGGGCCTTTGCCAAACTGAGCGGTTACGTGCCGGTGGTGGGCGTTTTATCGGGATTCTGTTTTGCCGGAAATGCCGCCCTTCTGGGTTGCTGCGACGTGATCATCGCCACCAGGAAGTCCAACATCGGCATGGGCGGCCCCGTGATGATCGAAGGCGGCGGCCTGGGTGTCTTCAAGCCGGAAGAAGTCGGCCCGATGGACATCCAGACGCAAAACGGCGTGGTCGATATTGAAGTGGAAGACGATGTGGAGGCGGTTGCCGTCGCCAAAAAATACCTTTCCTATTTTCAAGGCGCAACGTCATCGTGGGAGGCGGGAGACCCGCTCAAATTACGCACCGTCATTCCCGAAAGCCGCAAGCGCGCCTACAACGTCCGCAGTGTCATCAAAGCCATCGCGGATACCGATTCGTTTCTGGAACTGAAACCGAAATTCGGCCCCAGCATGGTTACGGGTCTGATGCGCATTGAAGGCCGGCCCTTCGGCGTGATCGCCAACAACTCCATGGTCATGGCCGGCGCGATTGAAGCGGAAGGCGCCGACAAGGTCGCCCGGTTGATGCAGATCTGCAACGCGCACGGTCTGCCGATTTTGTCGTTGTGCGACACACCGGGCTTCATGGTCGGTCCGGAAATCGAAAAGCGCGCGCAGGTCCGCCATGTCTGCCGCATGTTTGTCGTCGGTTCACACGTCACCGTTCCGTATTTCACCATCGTGCTGCGCCGGGGTTACGGGCTGGGCGCCATGGCCATGGCCAGAGGCGGATTCCACGCCTCGTTCTTTACGGCTGCCTGGCCTACCGGAGAATTCGGCGGAATGGGTCTGGAAGGAGCGGTCAAGGCGGGCTTCAAGAAGGAACTCGAGGCCATTGACGACCCTCAGAAACGCGAAGAGCTTTACGAGTTTCTGGTCTCCCAGCTATACGAAAGAGGCAAAGCCATCAACATGGCCGCCCATCTGGAAATCGACGCCGTGATTGATCCGGCCGACACTCGCAAATGGATCATGCGGGGCTTGAAAACTGCTCCCGCCTGGAAGCCCGAGGATGCCGGCCATTCTTTCATTGATCCCTGGTAAAAGAAGAAAAGGTAAAACCGGGGCGCTTTCTCAGCGCCCCAGTTTTTCGTAAACCATCATCACTGTGTTTACATAAACGTCGCTGTGATTGTAATACCAGAGCGCCTTGCGTTTTTGTTCGAGCGGGGCGTCCTCCCGCCATCCGTATTTTCTTAAATAATTCCCCATGCTGAGATTCGCGTCCGCCATATTGAGCGGATCGGCCATACCGTCCTGGTCGCCGTCGATTCCGAATATCCAGAACGACGACGGGATGAATTGCGCCGGCCCCAGGGCGCCGGCAAACGATCCCGCAAAGCCGAGCGGATCGACACCCAGATGGTTGGCGAGGTGAACAAGATATCCCAGCTCGACTGCCGCCCACTTAGCCTTCCGTTTCGCCCGGGCGACTGCCGCTTCATCGCGCAGCTGCGGATATGTATCCGCATAGCGGTTCTGTATCGCTTCGAGATAGGCCGGATCCAAAAGGAAGGCCAGATTGGCATAGGCATTTGCCGCGTTCCAGGGCATCCGGAAACTTCCCAGCCTGGATTCGATAATGAGAATGGCCGTAATGATCCGCGGCGACGTACCAAACTTTTCTTCCACGGCCGACAGCGTCCCGGCGTTTTCTTTCATAAAACGCTTCCCGCGTTCGACCAGCAGCGGATCCACCTCCATGACGTGCGGATTTTTCCTGGATCCTTTGGGCTTGGAATAGAAAAGATTTTTAATGACGATATCGGATTGGATGAAGATGCGGGGGTCCTGCATCAGGCATTCGGCCTGCGCCGGATCCACACCCTGGGCCACGAGCGCCCGCTCGACAACCCGCCGCTCGGACTCACCGGCGGCATACAGGGAAAACGACCAGAACAAAATTCCGGTGATCATCACCAAACAGACCCATAATCGTCTCATGCGCACACCGCCGACTCTTTGCTTTCCATTTCAATTCATCATACATTTCACCATCTCCTTACGCAAGATCATTTCCTGGCGGCGAGGTTTTGCACGAACGCGTGGAGGCATAGCTCTGAACAGAAAAAGTCGGGTTGGCGCGCCAACTGCACGCCCAAAACCATGCCCGATCATCGTGAGTCGCAGCAAAAGAGAGTCACCTTTGAATCCCGCTTTGCACGACGAGCGTTCATTCTCCGCAGCGAGCTTAGAAACAACGACGTTCATTTCATACTTCGACACTTGCTGCGACGTGGTTGATTAAAAAAAACCGGCCAGGCCGTGACATCGTGATCGATGTCGATGGGCCGTTGCCGGTTTTCGATGAACTTTTCGAAGGGAACTATTTATAGTATGCGCAATTCAGGAACAGATTCATGCCGGGGACAATCTCAAAGTAAGCGACCTTTTGTTCTACCTTCTTGGAATTTTGATTCGTCCATCGATATTCAATGGTTCCGCTGCTCTTCGTCTTGAGCTGATTAATCCGCTCCTGGACAAAAAGCTTTCCATCGGCATCTTTCAGATTATACATATTTTTGCCGACGAGCGCCGGGGTATAAGGATGAGAAAGGTTGGTGCCGTCCATGCCGGTCGCCCAAACATAAAGGTCTTTATAGACAAACTTCCCTTTCGGATTGTTGAATTCGGCGAGCGCCTTTTCTTTTCCCACCTCTTTTATGAACGCGACGGCCTTCTTGACCATTGCCTTGGCTTCTTCGGCTGTTCCCTTGTCTTCAGCCATTGCCACACCGACACCGGCCATCAACAAGACGGCCATGACCAACGCCAATACTTTTTTCATCATCCCTTTCCTCCTTTTTAATGCATAAAATTATTTCATCACACTTCCGGATGAAACTGACGCCCCTTGTCAGATTTCCGTTCACGAAACGGCAAATGTTTTCGAGAATCGATCGCTTTATTTCCTGCGGCTTTACGCATCGTCAAATGAAGCATCCTGTCGCTTAGTCCGCCGCCACCGGATTGATCCTCCGTTGTAAAAATAGACATGATGTTGGATAAACTTTCCGCATTGCTGGCATTTTGCTGAGTCGTTATACTCATTTCCGCAATGGCGTTATTGACCTGCCCGATTCCCTGGGACTGTTCCCGGGAGGCGGTGGCGATGTCCTTCGTGAGATCGACGACCTTGTCCGAGCTCAGCGTCACTTCCCGGAAGGCCGTGCTGGTCACCGAAACGAGATTCTCACCGTCTTTCACTTTATGGACAATATCCTCAATCAGATTGGAGGAATCCCGCGCTGATTCCTTGGCGCGCAAAGCGAGATTCCGGACTTCGTCGGCAACGACGGCAAATCCCGCACCGGCCTCTCCGGCACGGGCGGCCTCGACCGATGCGTTCAAGGCAAGCAGATTCGTCTGAAAGGCAATTTCATCGATGCTTTTCACGATTTTTTGAGTCTGTTCGCTTGCCTTTGTAATATCTTTCATGGAGGTGGTCAGTTCGGACATCGAATCATTGGCTTTGATAATGGCGCCTTTGACAGACACCATGAGCTCATTTGCCGCAATGGTATTCTCCGCATTCTGCTTGGTCATGGAAGCGATTTCGTCAAGAGAGGCCGAGGTTTCCTCGATCGCCGCCGCTTCTTTGGACGCTGAATCCGTCAGAACCGCCGACACCTGCATCGCCTGCCCGACCGCATCATTCATTTTTCCGCGCATCGTATTAACGGATTGGACCAGTTCACCGATTTCATCAGTGGACCGCAAATTGATTTCCCTGGTCAGGTCTCCCTTGGCCAGTTCACTGAGGACCGTAATGGTTTCCCGGACCGGCCTTAAGATCATTCGCGAAACGAAAAAGCTGGTCGCAAACGACAAGAGAATGGCAATCACCACGACGATGAGAAAGATCATCAGTGTGGTGTTGACCACTTGAATGGAATATTCATATTTTTGTTTGCTGAGTTTGTCTTCGAGGGCATTTAAGTCCCGGAGACTTTTATCCAACGCCATAAAGGCATCCTCGGCCATGCCGAAAGCCATGACGGCGGTATTGGCATCCTGGGCCGCGATTTCCAGCGCGCTCTTCGCCTGTTTCTGAAATTCCAGAAGGTTATTATAGGCGATTTGATAATATTTCTTTTCGTCCGGCATGAGACTTTGCGAATTAAGTATCTTTCTCGTGAACTCAACATTTTTGGAAATGTCGGCATCGATTTGCCTGGTCAGATCTTCGATTCTCTTCTTATCGTAATTGGAAGCTATCCAGTTCATGATCTTATACAATTTGGTTTGGACAGCGGATATATCCACAAGGATTTGCGAACTTTGTTGATACCCCCTGAATCGGTTGTTATAGATATCATCGATGGAGTTGCTCTGCAAAGAGACGGCCTGATACGTTCCTATGGCATTAAGAATAAGAAAAAAAAGTACAACCATGGGAGCCAGAATAATTTTCTTCCCTAATTTCAGATTGTCGAAAAAGCGCTTCATACACTACTCCTCAAACAAATTGTATTGACGAACCTGCATGACCAGAAGACTCTATATCTAATTGAATCGTTTGGGGCTTTTTGGAGATAGACATCGAGAATCCGCGATGCCTGCTGTATCATATCGGTAAAAAAATTCAGATCTTAAATATTTGTGTGACGACCGTCACAATCTTTTGAATTGGAAAATTTTTTCGGGGATAGAGATTTTCCCGAAGTGAGAAAATCTCTTGTTGAGATTGATTTCAGAAATTCATCTTGTGGAACAGAGGCTTTGTTCTTTTTATCGGTTGTAGCCCACGACCTGAGCCAGTTTCTCGACAACCGACCTTACCGACATGGCCTGGGCGGTCGTTTCTTCGGCCACGGAGGATGTCTCCTGCGCGCCGGCGGCATTGTCCTGCGCCGACTTGCTGATGGCGGCAATGAGCGCGTTGATTTTACCGAAGCCTTCCATCTGCTTTTTCGCCTCGCCCGTCGCCTCGTTCATAAACGTAGCGATATTCAAGGCACTGTTTCCGTAGTCGATGAATTTCCTGATACTGACGCCGATGGAGTCGTTGCCGCTGGCGACGGTACTGACCGTTTTCTGGATCAACGCAATGGAGGTTTTCGCGGCTTGTGTGGAGCGTGCTCCCAGTCCGCGGATATCATCGGACACCACGGCAAAACCACCGCCGGCATCACCGGCGCGGGCGGCCTCGACCGAAGCGCTGAGCGCCAGCAGATTGGTTTGAAAGGCAATCCGCTCGATCGTTTGAACGATCTTCGACGTTTCTTCACTGGTTTGCTTGATTCCCTTCATTGCTTTCCTGGCGGATTTCATCATTTCGAAGGCGGCAAAACCGTCCGTTTGCGATTTCGGCAGCAGGTCTTTCGCCTTCTCGATATTTTCCGTATACGCCGCATTCGACATTTTCAGTTCTTCGATCACCCCATAGGTCTCTTCCACCGCCGCGGCCTGCCGCGCTGTCCCTTCCGCCAGGTGATTGCTCGACTGGGCGATCTGTCCGGCCGCCTCGGCAAACTGCTCGGCCGTCAAAGTCAGATTTTCAATCACATGATGGATCGGACGGGTAATCGAACGGATAAAATAAATGCCGAAAACAACGGCCAGAATGATTCCGAGGAACGTACCGAAAAGCGCGATGGTCGTGAGCCTCACGCCCTGCGCCATTCCGGATTCGCCGGCTTGCCGCGCCGCAGCCACGGCGCTGTCCGACGCGTCCCGAAGCAGCCTCTGACAGAGTCCGGAGGACGGTTCAATCTGCGCACTCATGATTTTTTGCGCCTCTTCGCGCTTGCCGTCTCTGATCAGACCGACAAACTCCCTGTCCGCCCTGTGCCAGGCGGCCCACGCCGTTGCAAGCTCTTTGCGCGCCGCAGCCGCTTCCTGGGCCCGCGGCAGCTGATCATATTGCTTCCACATCGCGTCCGCGCGGCTCCAGGATTCTTCGATGTTTTTGAGCCGCTGCTCTTTCTCGGTTGCGTTCGCGATGATCTCCGGGATCAAAAGCCCGTGTTCCATCGCCAGAATATTCTGCTCGTGGTCGGCAATCACCGAAAGCTGATACGTCTCCGGAATGCGGACATCCACAAAGTCTTTCACGTGTCCGTTAACAATGGTCATGCCGGACAACCCCAACAGCCCGCCGACGAAGACGATCGCCGCCATCACCAGGAACCCGCCGATTAATTTGGAGCTCAGTTTCAGATTCTTCATGGCCGGGCCTCCTCGATGGGACCGGTGAGGGGCAATGAAAATTTCCCGCCGGCTCCCGGCGGCGGAAGCTTCGGCCGGTCGGACCGCGAAAAAGGCAAGGCCGGCGCTTCGCCGTTCGTGATCTGTCCGACAACGTCGGAAAGATCACGGATGTATTGCCTCATGGCTTCGCACTGGGCCGTCATTTCTTCGGCGGAGGCGGCGGCCTGTTCCGCACTGGCGGCATTCTCCTGTACGATATGATTGATTTCTTCCATGGATTTTTTAATCTGCTGGAATTTCGGCATCCGCTCCTGGCATAAATTGGCGACGCGGTCCAGAATGGCGATAAATTCATTGGCCAGGGCTCTATACTGTTCAAAATTCTCCGTTGCCGACTCCACGAGTTTGGCCCCGTTATAAATGGCGTCAACCGTTGTGCCGATCAACTGTGTCGTCTCTTTCGCCGCTTCGGCGGACCGCACCGCCAGATTGCGGACTTCGTCGGCCACCACGGCGAATCCGGCGCCCACTTCGCCCGCCCGTGCCGCCTCCACCGACGCATTGAGCGCGAGCAGATTCGTCTGAAATGCGATTTTCTCAATATGACGAAGGATCCCGGATGCTTCTTCGCTGGAGGCTTTAATGTCCGTCATCGTCTCTGCCGTCACCCGGACGTTCTGCTGCATGTCTTCGAGCACATTGTGCGCGCCATGTGTCTCTTTTCTCAGTTTCTGGACGGCTTCGTTGTGCGCGTAATTGTCCGCCGCCAGCTCATTGACGACAAAAAATGCTTCTTCAACGGCGGATGACTGATGGGAAGTCCCCTGGGCCAGATGGTTGCTGGAATCCGCAATCTGCGAGGCCGCTTCGCCAAACTGATCCGATGTCTCTTTGAGTTTGGCAATGACTTTTTGGATGGGGCGGGTAATGGACCCGGCAAAATAAAAACCGAACACGCAGGCGATGGCAATTCCGATGAGCGTCCCTATGAGCGCCGCCGTCTTCAGCCACCAGGCAAGAGTCACTCCGGTCTTCCCCGCTTCCGTCGCCTGCCGCACATTGGCATCCGACAAATCCGTAAGCAGTTTCCGGCTGGCGTTAAACGATTGACCAAGCTGGGCGTTAAGCATGCCGAGGGCCTCTTCTCTCTTGCCTTCCCGGACCAGTCGGACAAAGTCGCGCTCCGCGTTTTTCCAGGATTCCCAGGCCGGATTCAGATTCTTCCAGATGGAAGCGGCGGCCTCAGACCGGGAAAGGTGTTCATACTGCTTCCACGATACTTCCGCCCGTCCCAGGGCATCCTCAAGGCTTTTCAGCTGCTTTTCTTTTTCGCCGGCATGGTTGAACGTTTCCGGCACCAGAAGGGAATGGCAGAGCTGCTGGCTCTTTAGTTGATTTTCAGAAATAATGCCGATATGATACGTAGCCGGATGGCTGGTTTCGGAAATATGCCGGAGCTTGCCAGAAATCTGAGATATTCCGAAAGTTCCGACGATTCCGCCGACGAGAAGCATCAGCGCCACGAACCCGAAAGCTCCGCCTAATTTCCCGCTCAATTTCATTTGCCCGATCATTTCAATTCATTTACCCCGTGCTGATCCGTTAGAGAATTGCATCATTCAATAAAAATATCGGCCATTTTACGCTGCGGCCGACCCTTTTGTTTATAAAAAGCATCCTAAAATAACATCTTGGTACATATCGGCATATCAAAACCATATCTTAATTCGTATACCAAATATGTATCCGATTGTCTCTTAGGAAAATATTATTTCAGAGCGCTAAATTCTATTGACAAACGGGAACAATTTGTCTATAAGCTCCAGTCTTAACGCTAACTAAGGATAAGTATATGTACGCAATCATAAAAACAGGAGCTAAACAACACAAGGTCAGTGAAGGCGATGTTTTGTCCGTAGAAAAACTCGCCGGTGACAAGGGAACCGAGGTTGTTTTTAACGAAGTACTGATGGTATCCGGCGATGACACCGTTAAAATCGGCAAACCTTTTGTGGAAGGCGCCCGGGTGGTAGGTGAAATCGTTACCCAGACCAAAGGCCCCAAACTCCTTATCGGCAAATATAAGAAACGCAAGGGGTACAAAAAGAAGACCGGCCATCGTCAGGAACTAACCAGCATGAAAATAAAGAAGATTTCGATATAGGCGGAGGACATCATGGCACATAAAAAAGGTCAGGGAAGCTCCCGCAACGGTAGAGACTCCAATTCGCAGCGACGCGGCGTCAAAGTATACGGCGGTGAACAAATTCACGCGGGATCCATTATCGTGCGGCAGGTAGGCACAAAAATTCATCCGGGCACCAACGTGGGCATGGGCAAAGACTTCACATTGTTTTCGCTCATCAACGGTTTCGTTAAATATGAGCGGCTCGACAAGACCCGTAAAAAGGTCAGCGTCTACGCGGCGGCGTAAAAGAAAAATTCCGATACTGGATATTGCAAAAGGCGCTTCACCAGCGCCTTTTGTTTTTGCAGGGAAGGAAAAGGTCGCGGCCGTTCCCTGCCCGAGCGACGGATAAAATTTTATGAAATTTGTTGATGAAGCAAAAATATACGTCAGGGGCGGACACGGCGGCGCGGGATGCGTGAGCTTCCGGCGGGAGAAGTTCGTTCCCAGGGGCGGCCCCGACGGCGGCGACGGCGGCAAGGGCGGTGACGTCATTTTCCGCGCAGCCAGGAGTCACCATACCCTCCTGGATTTGAAGTATCAGCAGCATCAACTCGCCAAGAACGGCGGCCATGGCTCGGGCAATAATCGCACCGGCCGCAGTGCCGAGGATCTGGAAGTCATTGTTCCGCCCGGAACGATCGTGAAAGACGCGGCAAGCGGAGAGATTCTGGCTGATCTTTCCCAACTGGGGCAAACCTTTATCGTGGCCAAAGGGGGGATCGGCGGCAAGGGCAACGCCCATTTCAAGACGTCGACCCACCAGACGCCGCGCTTTGCCCAGGAGGGCATGGAAGGCGAGGAGCGGACGCTTATTCTGGAATTGAAACTCCTGGCGGATGTGGGTCTCGTCGGCTTCCCCAACGCCGGCAAATCGACTTTTATCTCGCGGGTCTCGGCGGCCCGCCCGAAAATTGCCGACTATCCCTTTACCACACTGACCCCGCATCTGGGGGTGGTTAAATTCGGAGAGAGTCCGAGTTTCGTCGTGGCGGATATCCCCGGCCTGATCGCCGGCGCCCACGAAGGACAGGGCATGGGCATCCAGTTCCTGCGCCACGTGGAACGGACTTCCCTGCTCCTGCATCTCATTGACATCTCCGAAGAGCCCCACACCGACGCCTGGAAGAATTTCACGGCGATCAATAAAGAACTGGGGCTCTATAGTCCGCAGTTGCTTGCCAAGCCCCAGGTCGTCTGCCTCAACAAGATTGACCTGCCCGCGGTGCGGGAAAAAGTCAAAAAATCAGTTGCGCAATTTGCAAAAAAAGGGATAATGCTGTATCCGTTTTCCGCTGCCACAGGCGAAGGATTGCAGGACATTTTAAGAAAGATTGTGACCCTCTTAAACAGCACAACATCCGATGAGACATGAATCATAACAGCCGCCTGGAAACGCTCGCCCCGGTAAAGAAAATCCTCATCAAAATCGGTTCTGCGGTGCTGACCGGTCAGGACGGCCTGGACCTGAAAATCATCGACGCCCTGGCGCAGGAAATGTGCGATCTGACGCGCCGCGGATTTTCGATCGTGCTCGTCACGTCCGGGGCGATCGCTTCGGGCAAGCATCGTCTCGGCATCACGGGCAAATTGAAAAGCATTCCTGAAAAACAGGCGGCGGCCGCCATCGGCCAGAGCCGGCTCATGCGCGTCTATTCCAAGGCCTTTGAAAGAAACAACCTCTATGTCGGCCAGATTCTGCTCACCCTTTCCGACCTGACGGACCGGCAGCGCTACATCAACATCCGCAACACGCTTTCAACCCTCATGGACTGGCACATCACGCCGATCATCAATGAAAACGACTCCGTGGCCGTCGATGAAATCAAATTCGGCGACAACGACAATCTCGCCGCCATGATCGCCAATATCATCGAGGCGGACTTATTCATCAATTTAACGGCAACCGACGGGCTCTTCGACTGCAACCCGTCGCAGTCCAAAAGAGCCAAGCTGATCCCCCTCGTCTGCGAAATCACCGAAGAGATCGAAGCGGCGGCCACGTCGGAGACATCCTCCGTGGGCACCGGCGGCATGAAGAGCAAAATCATGGCGGCCCAGAAAGTGACATCCATCGGCATTCCCTGCATCATCGCGCCGGGCAAAAAAAAGAAAGTCCTTGCGGACATTATGGCGGGGAAAGCCGTCGGTACGCTGTTTTTGCCGCAGGCCGCGAGGCTGGCCAGCCGGAAATACTGGATCGCGTTTACGCTTCGCCCCCGCGGCCGGCTGGTGATCGATGACGGCGCCAAAAAGGCCCTTCTGGACAAAGGCAAAAGCCTGCTGCCTTCAGGAATTACGGCGGTCGATGGAGAGTTTGACACGGGGGATCCCGTCGCCTGCGTGGACAGCGAGGGCAATCCGCTGGCCAAGGGGCTGGTCAATTATTCCGCCGGCGATATCCGCAAAATCCTCGGGTTGAAGACGCCGCAGATATTTTCCGTCCTCGGTCACAAGGATTATGATGAAGTGATTCATCGCGATAACCTGGTGATCACGGGCGGCATCAAGAAAAACAAAAACTGAACCGATACCATCATCATTAACGGACGCAGTCATGCGTTTTAAACAAGGGGGTAAAAAATGATTCCATTGATCGTTTTGGTCGTCATTATTGCTGCTGTCGCTTTTTATCTGGTCGGGATATACAACAATCTGGTTTCGCTGCGCAATCTTTACCTGAATGCCTACACCCAAATCGATATTCAACTGAAACGCCGCTATGATCTGATTCCCAACCTGGTCGAATCGGCCAAGGGATATCTGGCGCATGAACGCGGGACGCTGGAAGCCGTCATCAAGGCGCGCAACACGGCGGTTGACGCGAGCAAAATTGCCGCGGCCTCTCCCGGAAATGCCCAGGCGATGGCGGGGCTGACCCAGGCCGAAGGGTCGCTGGCCGGCGTGCTTTCCCGGCTTCTGGCCGTCGTGGAATCCTACCCCGACTTAAAAGCCAATAAAACCATCAGCGACGTGATGGAAGAGCTGACCTCGACGGAAAACAAGATCGGTTTCGCCAGGCAGGCCTACAACGACGCCGTCACCGAGTACAACACGAAACGGGAACAGTTCCCCAACAATGTCATCTCCTCATCTTTTGACTTCAAAACGGCCTCCCTTCTGGAAGTCGTGGAAAAAGCCGAAGAACGACAGGCGCCCAAAGTTTCGTTCTCCTGAGGGTTCGCGAAAATCCGCGATGGACGATTGAGATGACCGCCAACCGACCGACTAATTTTTTTGCAAGGCAGCGTAAAGCGCGCCGAAACTGCCGCAATCAGATCACCGGGTTTGTGATTGCGGTGGCTGTGATTGTTCTGGTTACGACCCTGGCGATCCGGTTCGTCTGGTATTTATATATCGGGACGCAGGCGTATACCTCCTTCGACGCCGGTCAGTCGCAGGGATATCACCGGAGACTGACCGACTTCACGTTTTTTGACCCGGCCTTTTTCCTTTTTGCGTCCATGATCATTGTCATGATCATTCTGGCGGCAAGCCTGCTGAAAATGAGCACGCTCAAAAAGGGCGGCGGCGCCGTTGCCGAGATGCTGGGCGGGCGCAGGATCGGCACCTCCACAGCCGACCCCGCCGAGCGGCGCCTCACGAACGTGGTTGAAGAAATGGCCATCGCTTCCGGCATTCCCGTCCCGCAGATCTATGTCCTCGATGGCGAACGGAATATCAACGCCTTTGCCGCCGGGCTTGAGTTAAGCGATTCGGCCGTGGCGGTAACGCGCGGCGCGCTCACCAGGCTCACCCGCGATGAATTGCAGGGCGTCATCGGTCATGAGTTCAGCCACATCCTGAACGGCGACTCCCGGCTCAACGTTCAGTTGATCGGCATCCTTTTCGGTATCCTGTTTATGGGGATCGTGGGCCGGAAGATCGTCTCCCAGGGGCGCCTTTCCTTCCGGATGGGTCTTCCGGTCATCGCGGGAGGCTTAAGCCTCATGGTGATCGGCTACATCGGAACGTTTACGGGAAGGCTGCTGCAGTGCGCGATATCGCGGCAGCGGGAATTCCTCGCCGATGCCTCTGCCGTTCAGTTTACCCGCAATCCTCTGGGATTGGCGGGAGCGCTGAAGAAGATCGGCGGCTCCGCCTTTGGCTCGAACATTCAATCGCCGGAAGCGCTTCAGGCCAGTCATCTGTTTTTCTCCGAGATTCACCAAAGCCGGCTCTTTTCATTTCTCGCCACGCACCCGCCGCTTATCGACCGCATCCGGCTTCTGGATCCTTCGTTTGACGGGAAATTCGTGCGGGTCGCAGAGGAGCAGCCGGAGCCCCAGAGCGGATACAAAACCCCTTTCTGGGGAACTTCTCTTCGCCAAACGCCGCTCCATATTCCTCCGGGATCTCCGCTTCTGGCCGCTGTTCCCGCAGACGTTGTCACCCGGGTCGGTCAGCCGAAGATGGAACATATCGAGCAAAGCCGGAGGATTCTCTCGGCCATCCCGGAAGAAATCACCCGCCTCCTGCAAACCCCCGAGGGCGCGGCTTGCGTCATTTACGCCCTTTTGATGGACCGGGACGCCGCCTGCCGTGCGGCTCAGGAATCGGCTCTGGACAGAGTGATGATCCTGCAGGGACAGACCCAGAGCGTCTCGGCCCTGGCCGGACAATTGTCCGGACTCGGCCGCAATCTGCGCTTACCGCTCATCGAACTTGCCGTACCGGCCCTCCGGGGATTAACGAGCATGGAAAAAAGAAATTTTCTTCTGGTCCTCCAGTCTTTCGTCAACGCGGACGGTTGTGTCAGTCTTTTTGAATTATCCGTTTTGTGGATTCTCAATACCTGCCTTAATCCGGCGGAGAACCTCTTCAAAAGCATCACGGTGTTTTCTTTTTCCAAAGTGGGTCTGGATATTGTCGTTCTGCTTGGCGCGCTGGCTTCGGCCGGCCACGTCGACGACCGGGCGAAGGCGGAGCACGCATTTGGGGCGGGCCTGGCCAGAATTCCGGAACTCGCCGCCCGCAAGCCTGTTTTTTCTTTTAACGAAAACCTTTCCTATGCCCGGGTCCATAACGCACTCACGCATCTGGGCGACGCGTCCTTCAAGATCAGGGAATCCGTCATCGACGCCTCAGCGCACTGCGCTTTCGACGATGCCGTGATCACCGCCGACGAGGGAGAGCTGCTGAGAGTGATCGCGCTTGCCCTGGAATGCCCGCTGCCGCCGTTTGCGGCCGGCGCGCCCAAATCCGCTGCGGCCTGAGCAACTCCCGCTCAAACGCCTTGAAATAGCCGTTTCCGGATCCTTTCATCTTGATTTGCATTGCCAAGCTCCATGGGGTGTGTTAAGAGCGGCCATGTCCATCTGGCAAAAGAAAAACAGAATTCTGGTGACCTGCCCCAAGGGCGTCGCGCCTTACCTGAAAGCGGAAATCGAGGCTTTGGGTTTTCCGGTTCTGCATGAAATCGATACCGCCATTTCCACCGAAGGCACGCTCGCGGACACGATGCGGCTTAACCTTTACCTCAGAACCGCTCAGCGCGTCCTTTATCAGATTCAGATCTTCAAGGTGATTTCGCCCGGCGCTCTCTATGAACAGATCCACGCCCTGCCCTGGGAAACGCTTCTTTTCGACTCCGGACCCGACGCCTATGTTTGCGTCACGTCCGTCGTGGATAATCCGCTGGTCACGGATTCGCGCTTTGCTAACCTTAAAGCCAAAGACGCCATCGTGGACAAAATCCGTGAAAAGACCGGCATCCGGCCTGATTCCGGACCGGAAAAAGACAGGGCCGTTATCCATGTCTACTGGCGCAACGACCAGGCCATGGTTTATATCGACACGTCAGGGGAGCGCCTCTCCATGCGCGGCTACCGCAAGATTCCGCTTATGGCTCCGATGCAGGAAACCCTGGCGGCCGCCTTGATTATGGCCACGGGATGGAAGGGCGGCGCGCCGTTCATCAATCCGATGTGCGGCAGCGGAACGCTCGCCATCGAGGCCGCGCTCATGGCACTTGCCCGGGCGCCGGGACTGGGG
>SBEK01000244.1 GCA_009668925.1 Deltaproteobacteria bacterium | reverse complement strand
CAAAAATAAGTAGCCGTTATTTTAACAATAATCAGTGACAATTGCCATTATCATAACTTGGCACTAATCTTGATACCTTGGAGGACACAGGATGACAGGGAGCGATTCTTATGACCCGGCCCCCTCCATTTAGAGGTAAAATTCTTAAGGAGGTCAATTTTATGCAGCGAGAATCCACAGGATCCACAGCGCCAAAACCGGAAATGAAGACTGAATCCGGCATTCCCTGGAGGAAAGCCAACAGTTGGTTCTTGGTGATCTGGTTGATCATGTTTATGGATTACATGGACAGATCGGCAATAAACGCCGTTCTGCCGCTGTTGAAGAAAGAGTTTCTGTTTACGGACACGCAGACAGGCGTGATCAGCAGCTGCCTCAATGTCACTGTCGGTCTTTTGGCTCTGCCCGTGGCGATCATTGTAGATCGCTGGAGCCGTACGAGGATGATTTCCGTCATGGTATTCATCTGGAGCTTGGCTACATGGGGAACATCTCTGGCGAATCGTTATATCCATTTTGTGATAGCCCGCTTGGGCGTGGGGGTCGGTGAAGCCGGGTATAACGCGGCGGGATACGCTCTGATCAGTTACTATTACCCCAAAAAAGTGCGCGGAACCATGTTGGGTATCTTCAACACAGGCATTACCCTGGGATACGGTCTGGGCATGGTGATTGTCGGATGGCTGGCACACACATACGGGTGGCGGACGTGCTTTGGAATATTGGCGATCCCGGGCATTCTGCTGGCCTTGCTGGTATGGTTTGCTCCCGATTACAAAACCGATTCTGAAAGAGGCGGCAACGGGAAGGGCAAGGCCTCCGTCTGGGCAGACCTGAAGTACGTTTTTAAAACGCCGGTGCTTCTGTATATCTATCTTGGATCGGCGGCTTTCCATCTGGCGTATCAGGCAACCGGAACGTTCGGCGTCACTTTTCTGGTCCGGGAGTTCGGCCTGAATATCAAGCAGGCAGCCGGCCTGCTCGGCATGATCGGCTTACTCACCTTCCTGGGTTCGCCCGTCGGCGGATGGCTTGGAGATCGCTTCCTGAAGAAGACGGAAAAGAGCCGCCTGATCGTTGCCGCATCATTCGCGACGCTTGTGGTCATTGCAGGCACTATTTCTCTGCAGAACGCGGCGGGCCATCTGGGAGATAAGAGTCTCACGTTCACATTGATCTTCTGGGCCATCGGCGGCTTCTTTATGGCAGGCGTTACGCCCAATCTCATCGGCGTTACCCAGGAAGTCGTCCCCACTTTTTTGAGAGCGACGGCGGCGGGCTTTCTCCCCGTGGTCAACAATTTATTGGGTTCCTTCCCCGGCCCTATTATCGTGGGCGCCATTTCAGATCGGACCAACCTGATTACCGCCATGCAGATCGTTCTTGTAGTCAGCGCAGGCTTGACCGTCGTCTTCGTATACATCGCCACGCGCTATTACGCGAAGGCGGCGGCAAAGCTCGGCAGTGAATAAATGGAGAATAAATCTGCGTACAAACGCGGCGTTTTGAGAGAATCAACGAAGCCGTTTCGATTTGAAAGGTGCTTCGCTTAAACACGAAGGAGAAAACAATGGCAGAGCGTGATCCAAACCGGTTTTTCTGGAATCCTGAAACCGAGTCCCTTTCCCGGGATGAAATGAGAGAACTTCAATGGAAGAAGCTCCAAACGCAGTTAAAGTACAACTATGAGAACTCGCTCTTTTATCAGAGGAGTTTCGACGCCGCGAACATAAAGCCTAAAGACATCAGGACATGGGATGATTTCTACAAGCATGTCCCCATGATGACAAAGGATGATCAGCGCCGGGCCCAGGAAGAATCTCTTGAACGTTTCGGCCACCCATACGGAATGTTGAGATGCGCCCCCAGGGAAAAAATTGTCCGCATCAGTTCGACCTCGGGCACCACCGGGATGCCGACCCTCTATACGCTGACGAAGCACGACGTGGCGGTGAATCGCGAACTGCACGCCCGAAAATTGTGGCGGACAGGCGCCAGACCGGGCTATATCGCCCTGCATGCTTTCGGCCTGAGCATGTTCACCGGGGGCGTGCCGGTTGTCGATGCCATGCAGGAATACGGCTGCTGCGTTGTTCCCGTGGGCGCGGAGAGCGGCGTCACGCGTGTGCTGCAGCACATCGATCTGTGCAAGCCGGACTTTCTGGCCTGCACCCCGAGTTTTGCTCTGCATATCATCGAAAAGTGTCCGGAAATTCTGGGGAAACCGGCAAGCGCCCTCGGGATACAGGCGGTTTCCTGCGGGGCGGAGCCCGGAGCCGGGATCATCGAGATCGCCAAGCGCATCGAGGAAGGCTTCGGACTTAAACCAGGAACCCTCAAGGATGCCATCGGCGGATCGCACAATTTCCATGGCTACACTTGCGAAGCGCGTCCTTACCAGGGCATGCACCTGGTGTCGGAGGACTATTGCGTTCTTGAGCTTCTTGATCCCGAGACAAAGCAATCGCTCGAGCTGAAGGACAACGTTGTCGGAGAAATGTGCTACACCTATATCGACTGGGAGGGGACGCCCCTGCTCCGTTATCGTCTGGGCGACATGCTGCATGTCCTGACGAGCCCCTGTGCGTGCGGCGATCACAGGCTGCGGTTCCAGCTCATCGGCCGGGCGGACGACATGATGATCATCAAAGGGGTGAACCTTTACCCGGCGGCGCTACAGAATGTCGTCTCCAGCTTTGTGCCGCGAACGACGGGTGAACTGCGTATTCTCCTCAAAAATCCCCCTCCGCGCGTCGAACCGCCGCTGCAGATTCAGGTGGAATATGGCGAGGGGATGACCGAAAACGACGTTGAGACACTGAGAAAAGACATGAAGAACAAGATGCATCAGGAGCTTCGGGTATCACCGGCGATAGAATTTGTTCCTCCCAATACATTCGAACGGGCGACTCACAAGAGCAAGTTGATGGTGAAACTGTACGAACAAAAATAACACGGGTTGACCGGGAAAAAATACCGGATGCGGCAGGGGGAAAACTTTTATGGAATCGACATTCGCCATCGCCGACTTTGTTGCGCGGTTTGACGAAAAGCAGATTGGGACGGATGTCCTGGATGCGGCACGTGCGGCCATCACCGATTACACGGGGGTCGCCATTGCCGGAATTCCGGAAAAGGCGTCGGTCATTGCCCGGGAAGTAATCGGGAGTTTGGGAGGGGCGCCTCAGGCCTCGGTTTGGGCAGTCGGTTTGAAGACGTCAATGCCGCTGGCTGCCATGGCGAACGGCGTTGCCGCCCATGCTCACGACTACGACGACACGAATCCCGTGATGATGGCTCATCCCAGCATACAGCTGCTGCCCGGCCTTTTTTCTGTTGCCGAGCATCAGCGGTGCTCCGGACTCGACCTGATCACAGCCTATGTTGCCGGTTTTGAGGTGGGAGCCAAGCTGGGAAGAGCTATAAATCCCGAGATGGTTGCCTGGGGATGGTTTCCCGTCGGCGTTCTGGGGACTATCATGCAAACGGCGGCTTGCGCCAAGCTGCTGCGTTTGGAAAAAGATCAGATTGTGATGGCTCTGGGCATAGCCGCCAATCTTGCTTCCGGACTTCGCTGCAACAACGGCACGATGGCTAAAGTCCTCATGGCCGGCTACGTGGGCCACAACGGGATTATGGCCGCTATGCTGGCTCGCGGCGGCATGACGGCCAACCCTCAAGCCTTAGAGGATCAATTCGGATATGTTGAAAATTTTAGCAGAGTAGGCAAGGAACGGCTCGCAACAGCGTTACAATCTCTGGGCCGTCCGCTCGATATCACCGCCTCGGGACTTTCATACAAATTATATCCATGCTGCGCAGGAACGCACATGCCTATCGACTGTGCGCTCAAAATCGCGGACGTGCATCAATTTGATCCGGATCAAATCGACCGGATCAACG
>SBEK01000038.1 GCA_009668925.1 Deltaproteobacteria bacterium | reverse complement strand
CACGTGGATTTGTGTCGCTTTTTGAAAATGTCATGCAGTTCGCGCGCGAGCTGCATGGCCTTGCCTACTCTCGCATCCTTCGGTGCGGTTCTGCCGAAGACCAGCCCCAGAGCCATGATGCCTCCCGCCAGCGCGCCGCAGGTGCATCCGGCCCCGCCAAAGCCTGCAGGAAAACCAGACGCCGCGGCAATGACTGCATCCGGCACGGAAAGCCCGAAAGCGTCTTTGATGGTCTTGACGACGGCTTCTGAACAGTAATAGTCACCGCTTCGGTAATACGCCTCCGCGGTGGATTTGATTTTATTCAAATCGATATCTTCTGAAGACGCTTCACATTTTAATACCGGATCATTCATCATTAATCGTGCACTGTTTTGGATTCATCGAACATCAATTGAAAGATTGCTGCTCTTGTATCAGAGGCCTGATCTCTTCCGCCTCGACTTTATCGGCAAGAGCGGCTTCGATTCTCTCCTTGAGGGCCGGCTCGAAGCGCAGGCAGATGCCGCAATCCGAACTGATTTGTTTGGGTACGGGAATCAACTTGTGGGGAAGTTTCTCGGCTTTGAGAATCTTTTCTGCTTTCAGGGCGTAACTCACCGACTTGAAAAGAATCACACAATAGGATGTCTGTTCGTTCATGGCGTCAATAACCGGCCGGCCTTGCTCATCGTGCCGGCAATGTCGTACATGTTGGAGACAACGCCCACACCCAGTTTGTCCTTGGCCTCAAAGTAATTGAGACACGTGCCGCAAACAAGAATTTCGACGCCGGCTGCTGTCAGTTCTTTTAAATCGCTGAGCGTCTCCGAGCCCTGCAGCGTCAGTTTGACGCCCGTGTTATAGAAGATCATGACATCAGGTTTTTCCTTCTGCAGGCAGATGGTATGCAGGAAGGCGCGCATTAGAACGGACCCGAGTTCATCGTTGCCTCTTCCCATTTTGTCTTCGGCACAGACGATGACAAAAGGACCGGATGCCGACGGAGAAGTATCGCACGTCACGGGAATATCCTTCGCCGGTATTGGCGCTCCAGGCTTTCGTGTCAGCGTAATCTCAAAGATGCCGTCTGCTTTGGCTTCGCTTACCACGTCGCAGCTAAGTTTTGCTCCCAGACGCCGGACATTTTCCAGCGCCGTATCGTTATCCACGATCACCTTCACCCTGTCGTGGGTTTCAATAGCCTGCTTGGTCAGAATGACCGGCTGCGGGCAGCCAAGGCCTCTGGCGTCTACGATTTTCATTTCACTCATTTCAATTCCTCACTTTTTGTTCACCATTTCAAGTAGGGCCTCCACGCGCGTGCGAATCTGTCCCACATCGCTTTGTGAATAATCCGTCTCAATTTTTAAAAACGGCCTTTTATGCCGGCCCGCGACATGTTCCTTAATTTTGTGCGATTCGATATTATAGGAATGGCAGGCGTGAAGCACCACATCGACGACGGCGTCCGGCTGGAATCGTTCGATCATTTTATCCAGTTCGGTCAGACGGCGGTCATTGGGCGTCATGCAGGAGCAGGGAAGGTCCAGATACCGGCGCGCCAGGGCGGCATACGGATCGGATGTCTTCTCGGCGATGAGACCGGTATAAGGCTTCATGCCGGTGCAGGAATCCAAAACCACAATGACACCACCTGCCTCTTCGATGATTTTAAAGACTTTTGTCGCGTCGCCGCCGACCGGGCAGCCGGTGACCAGTACGCGCGGAGAATCCTTCTCTTGGTGATAAACGCCTTGGGCCACCCGTCTTTCCAGTTTAGCGATGCATGCGGTGAGCACTGGCAGAATATCCTGCGTTGATGCCACCTGGCCCAGGTAAGTCAAGTCGTACAATTCGATCCAACTCACCGGTGTGGGGGTGCGCGCGGCGAAATCAAATATTTGATTCATCAGGCGGTTTTTTTCATTGGTGGCCTGGATTTCTTTTTCCACGTCTGTGTCACTGATTTTCCGGTTAAAGGTGGTCTCCAGAAATACTCTGAGCTGTTTGATCATGGCCGTCCAGTTATCCAGGGCTTCTTTTTGATCGGGAAGCTGCGGCAGATCCATCACGTGCATCGGCTTGATATCGGCAATCAGTTCGAACATCTTTTTCTTGCCGTCGCAGGTGGTCTCGGCGATGACTGCTTCCGATAGGGCAAAGAAGGGGCAGGTATCCGTCTTGATAAATCCGTAACTGGATTTAATGAGCGGGCAGAGATTGGCCGGAAGAACCTTTTCCGCCGCTTCGATCGTTTTGTTGGCAAAAGCGCACAACACTGCGGGCGCCGCGCCCATGGCGCGGATGAGTTCCAGCGGAGCGTAACCGCAGTAAGTTCCGACAATGTTGGTTCCTCTTTCTCTTTGAGTCTGAAGGTAGTCGAGTGTTCGTTTGGCCGCTTCTCCGGCAAAGCCGTCATTAACGAGTGGTTCAATTCCTGTTTGCATGGTTTATACGCCTTCTTATTTATTCTTTCGGGTTATGCGATATATCATTCCCGGGAATATATCCAATCACTAATTGTTATAATGCCCCTTACTTTATTCCCTTTATTCATTGGCGGACATTCGCGGCATGATGATACTGTTATGCAAGCTTGTGAAACCCTGTGTTCCCAATAAAGTCGTGTGCGTCCGGGCAAAATAAACGGCGGCTCCTCTTTATCGCATGGATACCCATCATTATATTATGTTTCCATGATGATCCGGAATGACTCGCGAGGTTTGGGCGCAAAGTTTCGGCCGCGGTGCAAAGCAGTCGGAACCCGTCATGAATCCGAATAGATAAGGCGTTAAGGAGAAATGTATGAGCTATTATGAGCAAAAAGATTTGACCGATTTCCCAAACATTACCGAATGGGCCGGGGATCAGGGCCGGAAATTTTTTGAATATTATGACGCGGCCACCGGGGCGGGCCTTCTTACCGAACGGGAGAAGTCACTGATTGCCCTGACGGTGGCCATGACGCAGAACTGCCCGTATTGCATCGACGCTTTCACGACGAGATGCCTGTCCCTGGGTGTCGGCAGCGAGGAGATGATGGAGGCCGCCCATGTCGGAGCCGCGATGATGGCGGGTGTGACACTGGCGCATTCCACACAAATGCGGAAGGTCATCAAGAAAAAGGAGATGTGATGGACGCCGGCGAACAACTGCGCATTCTGGACCGGATTGGCGACATTCCTTCCCTGGAAGGGACCATCCGGAAGATCAACAGATTCCCGCTCACCGCCCAAGGGATCGACGTTCTTCAGATCAACATGGGCAAAATCTGCAATCTTTCCTGCCGGCACTGTCATGTCCACGCCGGTCCCGAACGCACCGAAATGATGTCGAGACAAGTTCTTGCAAAATGCCTGGAGGTACTCCGCTCCTCCTCAATCACCACCATCGATATCACCGGAGGCGCGCCGGAAATGAATCCGCATCTGGCGTGGTTTATTGAAGAGGCGGCGCTGCTCAAGAGGCGATTGCTCGTCCGTTCCAATCTGACACTGCTTTTCGATGAGCCCTACCGGCATTTGATGGATGTTTTTGTAAAAAATAAAGTCGAGCTCGTGACGTCGCTGCCGGATTATCTGGAAAACAAATCGGACCGTCAGCGCGGGGCCGGAGTCTTCCGCCGGGTTGTTAAAGCGCTGCAGGAGCTCAATGCCCGGGGCTACGGCAGACCGGGCAGCGGTCTGGTCATTGATATCGTTCACAACCCGGTGGGGGCGTATCTGCCCGGTTCGCAGGCGTCTCTGGAGCGGGAATACCGTGAAAGACTGCTTGCCGGACATGGAGTTCGCTTCAATCACCTCTTCTGTCTGGCGAATCTTCCCGTCGGCCGCTATCTTGAATATCTGATCGCATCCGGAAATTTTGAGGATTATCTCTCCACGCTATGGCACTTGTTCAATCCCTCTGCCGTTGATCACGTGATGTGTCTGACCATGCTTTCGGTGGGATGGGACGGGTCGCTCTATGATTGCGACTTTAACCAGATGCTGGGGTTGACCGTGAACCACGGAGCCCCCGCAAACATCATGGCGTTTGACATCGAGAAACTTAAAAACCGGGAGATCGTCGTCAATAACCATTGTTACGGATGCGTGGCGGGGGCCGGATCATCCTGTCATGGAACAACAACAGGTGTATAGATCATGAGCATATCGGTCATCATCCCGGTCCTGAATGAAGGCGAACAAATCAATGAAATCCTGAATTCATTGCATGACGCCGCTGCCGGTTTGCAGTTTGAAGTAATCGTTGCGGACGGCGATCCGTCGGGCGGCACAATTAGGAAAATTGCAGATTCCCGGGTGATCACGCTAATTGCAGAGAAGGGCAGGGCAAGCCAGATGAATGCGGGCGCTCTCCGGGCATCGGGGGACATTCTGCTTTTTCTGCACGCTGATACGTTCCTGCCGTCTGCAGCCTTTCCGAAGATTGTGAATGCTCTTCGGGACGGCCGGGTGGTCGGCGGCGCTTTCGACCTGGGCATTGGCGATGAAAGCCTGATATTTAAAATCATCGGCCGGGCGGCCTCCTGGAAGCATCGCCTCACCCGCGTGCCTTACGGGGATCAGGCCATTTTTATGCGTAAGCGTTATTTTACCGATCTGGGCGGCTACCCGGAAATCCCGCTTATGGAAGACGTGGAACTGATGAAGCGCGTCAAACGCAAGGGAGGGTGCATCGCCATCCTTCCCGACGCCGTGACAACATCCCCGCGGAAGTGGGAATCAGAAGGCGTGGTTTATGCCGTATTGAGAAACTGGATGCTCCAGACGCTTTACCTGGCGGGAATACCGGCTCACCGGCTGGTAAAATTTTATTATAAAGGTTGGCCAGCGAAATGACGAAACTGAAGAAAATCGAAAGTTATGTCACTCCCGCTTTCGATGTTGAGTGTGAGTGTCATTGCAGGAGGGTGAAGCGACCGAAGCCTTGTCCCGAGCAAAGCGAGGGAGCTCGTGAGATTGCCGCGGATTTCGTCCGCGCAGCGACACCATCGGATTGCCGCGCTCCCCGTGGGAGCTCGCAATGACGAAAAAAATATTGCGGCACGACCTCTTCGCGGGTATGATGACCATTGTCTTGATCCTCTTCAACCCATTTTTAATTGTCGCCCCACTTGACGCCCAAACGACCGGCCAGGGTTGGCGCGAAGATTTTCAAACGCTCGCCAATTGGAAGCCCTTGACTTTTCCCAAGATACCCCGTCACAGTACTTACAGCATCGAGCGTGAGGGAGAGAAGAATATTCTGGTCGCCCGGGCGGACCGCTCAGCGTCCGGGCTAGTCTGCAAGCGAAGTTTCGATATCTACAAGACGCCGATCATTCAATGGAGATGGAAGATCTCCAATACCTATCGGGCGGGCGATGAAAAGAGGAAATCCGGCGATGATTATCCGCTCAGGATTTATGTGGTGTTCAAATATGACCCGGACAAGGCGAGCGCGTTGGAACGGGCCCGGTATAAGACCCTGAAACTCATTTACGGCGAATACCCTCCTCATAGCAGTCTCTGCTATATCTGGGCGAACCGGAAATACCCCGAGCGCATTTTGCCGAATCCCTATACGTCAAGAACGCAGATGATCCTTTTGCAGAAGGGCTCCGATCGGGCCGGTCTCTGGATGGAGGAGCGCGTCAATGCCCTCGATGATTACCGCAAGGCCTTCGGAACGGACCCGCCCCGGGAAGCGAGTATCGCTGTGATGAGCGATGCGGACAACACGGGGGAGAAAGCCACGGGTTATCTGGAATATATCGAGGTGTCGTAAACGTGAATCGCGATGCTTTCATCCTGTTTCTCCGCTATCCCGAAAAGGGCGTGGTTAAGACGCGTCTGGCCGCGGCGCTGGGCGAAGATCGGACTTATGAACTCTATCGTTGTTTTCTGGTGGACCTGTCTGTGATGGTTCGGGAAGTCAAAGCCGCAACGATCATCGTATATTCGGGGCCGGCCGGCGCGGTGTTTCCGGAGTTTCCGGGGGTCATGTGCCTGAGACAACGGGGGGATGATTTAGGCGATCGCCTGTACTTCGCGCTTGAAGATGTTTTGGCATTGGGCTTTGACAGGTTAGTCCTGGCCGGCAGCGATATTCCCGATCTGCCGCCGGCCTTCGTGAATGAGGCCCTGAACCGCCTGGCGGCGGCGGATATTGTTCTGGGACCCGGCACGGACGGCGGATACTACCTCATCGGATGCAGACGGGGAGGCCTCAACCGCGCCATCTTTTCCGGCATTCCCTGGAGCACGCCGCGCGTGCTTTCGGAAACGCTGGCCCGGGCGGCAAAAGTGAATATGGCCGCCTGGCTCCTTCCCGAATGGTCGGATATTGATGATCTCGAGGATCTTCAGCAATTTTATGAAAGAAACGCGCACCGGGCAGCGTCGTCGCGCGTGATGAAATTTTTGAAATCAAAGGTGTGGGAATGAACGTGAAGCACAAGCGGATCGTTATGGCCGTATCGATTATCGTATTGATGGCCGCCTTTCGCGTGTTCGGCCTCGATGCCTTTCTGACCGCGGAGACGTTCCGCCTGTATCGCGCGGAACTCCTGGCCGTCACGGCCGAGCACTATGGCCCTGTCGCGGCGCTCTTCATCGCGGTCTATATCATCGTCGCGGCGCTCTCCATTCCCGGCGCGGCGATTCTCACGCTTGCCGCGGGATTTCTTTTTGGTTTCGCCGGAATGATCTATGTCAACATCGGAGCTTCGGGCGGGGCCATCCTTGCTTTCCTGATTGCGCGGTATCTCGTCGGTGATTGGGTGCAAAAACGCTACGGCGGCAAGCTGGAATCCTTTAATGCGGAAATGGCCGAAAACGGATACCGTTATCTCCTGACACTCCGGCTGATTCCGCTTTTCCCGTTTTTCCTCGTCAATCTCCTGTCCGGGCTGACCCGCGTGCCGCTTGCCACTTTTGCCTGGACGACCGTTGTGGGCATTGTGCCCGGTTCCTTTGTGTATATCTATACGGGACGCCAGCTGGGCGTCATTGAAAAGCCGGGCGATATTCTTTCCTGGCCGATGATTCTGGCGTTTATCCTGCTCGGATTGCTGGTTTTAAGTCCCGTGCTGATCAGGAAGGTCATGAAAAAGAGGATTCCTAAGCCCGCCGGCGTCGGGCGGAGAACGTAAGGAGGTCGTTATGATAAGCGTGCGGTTGTTCCTGCCTGTTTTTTTTCTGATGAGCGGGGTGTGCTTCGCTCAAAGCACTTCATCCGGAGTGGCCGGAAGCGGTCTTAAACCTTGCCCGAAAAGCCCCAATTGCGTCTCTTCCGAGGCCGGCGATCCGGAGCACGCCATTTTGCCGCTTGCTTATTCGGGCACCCGCGAAGAAGCCCGGGCGAGGCTTCGCGAGGTTCTTGCGCAGATGAAGCGTATCACCATCGTCGCCGATAAGGGCGACTATATCCACGCTGAAGCCCGATCGTTGATCTTCCGCTTCGTCGATGATGTCGAGTTTTACTTTCCGGCCGGGGAGAAAGTGATTCATGTGCGGTCGGCCTCGCGCATCGGCCATTCCGATCTGGGCGTTAACCGGAAACGCGTGGAAGAGATCCGCCGGCGGTTTGCGGAGTTGAAATAGGGCCGCGCCGTGGCTTTTTGTTTGGACAAATGAACGGAACCCGCTCCGGATGAAGACGCGAAATCAGGGAAACGTCATATTTTTGATCCCGCATGCGCGGGACGAGCGTTAATTCTCCTGAGCTTGCGGCGAGGATGTTGATCGGGCAAACGGCTGGCGGTTTTGCGGGAAGAACAAAACTCAGGCGCCTTTAGCGGGTGCATCAGGGGGATGCTCCTTAGGCAGCGCGATAAAAAAACACGCACCTTTGTCTTCTTCGCCTTCGGCCCATATCCGTCCGCCGTGTTTATGGATGATACGCTGGGCCAGGGCCAGCCCGACGCCCGATCCGTCGTAGTCGGCCGGACTGTGAAGGCGTTGAAAGACGCCGAACATCTTGTCGTGATATTCCATGTCGAAACCGACGCCGTTGTCTCTGACATAGTAGGTGCATTCGCGCTCATCTTCGTTTCCGCCGATTTCAATCCGTGCGATCGGCCGGATTTTCGTGAATTTGATCGCATTGGAAAGCAGATTAGCAAAAACCTGCTTCATCAGAGACTTATCTCCCGACAAGGGCGGCAAAGCTTGAATGCTCAGAGATACATTCCGTTCCGGATAGGCTTGCTGAAGTTCCTGCCAGACGGTTTCAGCGAGCTCGTTTATGTTGATGGGCTTGATGTCCGGAGCCTTCTGGCCGAGCCTCGAGAAATTCAGAAGGTCATCTATCAACTGGCCCATCATCTTGACGCTGTCTCTGACCTTACCGAAAAGCTGGAGGGCCTTTTCATCCAATGCTGTTCCGTGGTCTCTTTGAATGATTTTCGAAAACCCGTCAATGGCCCGAAGCGGCGCCCGCAGATCATGAGACACCGAATAAGAGAAACTTTCCATTTCACGGTTGGTAGCCGCCAGCTGGGCTGTGCGCAGTTCGACCAGTTCCTCCAGATGATGGCGGTAAATTTCCAGTTCCATTTGGCTCTTCTTGTAATCGGTGACATCGAGTCCCATCTCCAGGATCAGCGTCGACCCGTCGGTGTCTTTAAAGGGGAAATCATAGATATAGTAGTTGCGTTCGTCCGGGCCGGTCCATTCCCACTCCAGAGGGTTCATGGTTTGCAGCGTCTTATACGTTTCACACACCTCGCAGGGCTCCGTCCGGTTAAACAGGAATTCGTAGCAGCGTCTTCCTTTCGCCTCGCCGAAGCGCTCCCGGAAAAATCGGTTTTCAAACGGGACGTGATAGTCCGGCGAAAGCAGGATAACGTAGGCAGGCAGGATATCGAGAACATCGATAAACCGTCGCCTTTCATCTTCCAGGTGAGCGACGGTTTTGATCAATTCCGACGTTCTTTCCTGAACCGTCGTCTCCAGTTTCGCGTGCGCAGCGCGCAGAGCGGATGCCTGGCGGATGCGGTTCATGGCAATGGCGACCTGATCGGCGACAGCCTTCATCATCGCCAGGTCGGCGGCGCTGAAGGTTGTCCGGGAGCAAGTGCCGAAGGAGAGGGTTCCGATCGTCCGGCTCGCTTCCAGGAGAGGATGGCAGGCATAGGCTTTGATGCCGAAGGATTTGACCAGTTCGGTCCGGACATCCGGTGTTTCGAAAATATTCTCGGCGACGATTCTGGAACCGTCGCGCGCCACGCAGCCGCAGACGGCGACGCCGAAATCCAGCCATTCGATTTCGGCTGCCGTTTCCTTCGGAATGCCGGCGTAGGCGTTAAGATGCAGTCTTCCGCTTGCATCATCGACCAGGAAATTGAAGAACATCTGGCAATCGAGAAACGCCATGATCCGGCGGCACAGGTCTTCCATCAGCTGCTGGGGATGATCCGTCTCGAGCAGGCGGCCGGCCGTATACGACAGAATCTCCAGCCGTTCATTCTGCCTCTGGAGCTCGGCGGTTCTCTCCGCCACCTGCCGCTCCAGATTCCGGTGTGCGTCGCGCAGCTCCTCCTCGGCCTTTCTGCGGGCCCGGTGGTCGAAGGCTTCCGCCAGGGCTCTTTTGACCGCGGGCGCCAGGCGCTGCTCCAGTCGGCTTTTCAAAACATAATCCTTGGCGCCCTGGGTGAGGATTTCAATGGCGCGGTCCTCTCCGACCGCGCCGGTGACTAGGATAAAAGGGGTGTCCGGGCAATTCCTGTTGGCTTCAGCCAGAGCCTGCGCTCCCGTGTAGCGGGGAATATCATAGTCGGAAAGAATAATATCAGGACAAAACGTCCCGATGGCCGCCACAAATTCTTTTTCCGTTTTGACAACCTTCGCCGAAAAAGACAGACCGGCATTTTCCAGTTCAAACACAACAAGTTCCGCATCAGCCGGAGAGTCTTCAAGAATGAGAATGTTGAATGGTTTATCCATACGATCCCGCGATCTGCTCATGCGTTTATGAGCATGTTAAGTGTATTGGTGATGCATACTTATAAATGATTCGTCGGTTTTGTAAAGGTAATTTTATACTCCGGGGTTTATTTGAATCGACGGATACCCGCAAATTTGGTAGGTGAAACACAAGGGAGTTCGGTCAACCCCGACGTGTTCAGGGAGTGTAAAGGAGAGGCATGGCGCTCGTGTGGGTTAATAATATTTCCGTGAGTTTCGGAGGGCCGCGGCTCCTCACAGGAGCGTCGCTGCGCATCGAACAAGGGGAGCGCATCGGACTTCTGGGGCGAAACGGCTCCGGCAAATCCACCCTGCTGAAACTGCTGCACGGCAACATGGCGCCGGATCAGGGCGAGATCCTTCGCGATAAAAATGTGCGCGTGTCCCTCATGCCGCAGAATATTGAAACCCTGCCGGGGACCGTCTATGACGTCGTCGCCGCGGGCGGCCGGGAGAGTCTGGATATGCTCCATGCCTATCACGACCTGACGGTGCAGCTCGCGACCAGGGCCGATCCGGCATTGCTTGTGAAGATGGAAAAAATCCAGCACCAGTTGGAAACGGCCGGCGCCTGGCAGTTTCATCAGAAGATCGAATCCGTTATTTCCCGTGTGGAGCTCGACGAAAATGCCGAATTCGGTCTTCTGTCCGCGGGTCTGAAACGCCGGGTGCTGCTCGGCCGGGCGCTGGTCTCCGATCCGGATATTCTGCTTCTGGATGAACCCACCAACCATCTGGATATCCCCTCCATTCTCTGGCTGGAGGAATTTCTGCTCCATTATGAAAAAACGGTTATGTTTGTGACGCACGATCGGGCCTTTCTGCAAAAAATAGCCACACGGATCGTCGAGATCGATCGCGGGAAGCTGTTTTCTTTTGCCTGCGATTATGAGGCTTATCTCGAGAGGCGCCAAGCCTTGCAGGAGGCGGAAGAAAAGGAGTGGCGGACCTTTGACAAAAAACTGGCCCGGGAGGAAATCTGGGTCCGGCAGGGGATTAAGGCGCGCCGGACGCGCAACGAGGGCCGCGTCCGAGCGCTGGCGGCGATGCGTGCGGAGCGGGCCGAGAGGCGCGAGCGGGAAGGCAATGTCCGTCTGGCTCTCTCCGAAGCCGGTCCAAGCGGCAGGCTGGTCGTGGAGGCTGAAAATATCCATTTTGCCTACGGCGACAAAACGATCATCAATTCCTTTTCCACGCGGATTTTGCGCAAAGACCGGGTGGGCATTATCGGTCCCAACGGGTCCGGTAAAACGACGCTGATCAAAGTCTTGCTGGGCGAGTTGCCTGTTTCGGCCGGGAAAATCAGACTGGGCACGAATATCGCGATTGCCTACTTCGATCAGCTCCGCGCACAGTTTGACGATGAAAAATCAATCAGAGACAATATTGCCGATGGTAATGATACCGTCTTCATCAATGGCGTCCCCCGCCATGTGGTCGGCTATCTGCAGGATTTTCTGTTCCCGCCCGCTCAGATCCTGGCGCCGGTTGCGTCCCTTTCCGGCGGTGAAAGAAACCGGCTCCTGCTGGCCAAACTCTTTTGCGCGCCTTCCAATGTTCTGGTGCTGGATGAACCGACCAACGACCTCGACGCGGAAACGCTCGAGCTCCTCGAAGACCGGCTTCTCGGATACCAAGGAACGATTCTTCTGGTCAGCCACGACCGGACGTTTCTGAACAATGTGGTCACGTCCACCATTGCCCTCGAAGGGGAAGGGCGCCTCGCGGAGTATGTGGGCGGCTATGACGATTGGCTGAGACAACGGGCGGAAACAAAGGAGACGCCCGGGAAGCCCACCGGAGAGTCCAAGACCAAAAAGAAGAAAACATCCGGAGAAAAACGAAAATTGTCCTTCAAAGAAACACAGGAACTCGCCTCGCTGCCGGAAAAAATTGAACAAATGGAAAAAGAAAAAACGGAGGTGACGGATTTGCTGAACTCTCCGGATTTGTATAAAGCCGGGAATCCCGCCCGGGTGCTGGACTTGAACAATCGGCTGACGGATTTGGAGGCGCATTTGACGGCGGCCTATGACCGTTGGAATGCGTTGGAAGAGCTGGCGGCGAAGTTTGCGGGAATGTAAAAGACAAAAAAACTGCAGATAAAAGGAACGTTCCATGGATCTGTCTGAAATGCGTTTCCCCCGGCAACTGGAAGCAGACGGCAGTGCGGAAAAGATTCGCGAGGCATTGACCGTGCTAAAGACAAGACTCCGGCCGGGCGGTGGGCTGGAAGTTCCTGTTCTGCCCGTCACGGAGTCGCTGGTGAATGCGCTGAAGAAGGCAAGATTGCAGCGACGCATCCGTTTTGGCTATGATGAAATTATGGAAAAACTCGCCGCCGAGAAAAAAGGCATTGATGAAGTGCTGCAAAAAACAAAATCGCCGCAAACGGAGCGCCTATCCCGCCTGCTTTTGTTTTCGAATGATGGCGCGGGGCGTCTCTATCGTCACATCGAACAGACCCTGATGGAGCATCGGCTCCGGATTTTGGGCTGCGAGCTCGATATCGAGAGCACAAACCTGGGGCCGGCGATCACCGGCGGACGTGCCGGCATCAAAGTTATGCTGGTCGAGCATAAAGACGCCGTAGCCGATGTCCTGCGGGCAATCATCCAGAACGGGCGATAGCGCGGCCTGAGGGGATACTGCCTGCAGGAGTGGATAGGATATATCCACCTGGATACCCGGATTGAGTATTCCTGAATCATCTGAAGAATAAATTTCCCCAAGAGCTGCCCGCCGCGAAAGCATCCTCTCTAAATAAAATAAAATCATATCTTGATCTTACTGCGACTCCGGGGCCGATGGCATGTTCTATGCCAGTTAATGGTCAACCGTGATGAACGGGAGAAAGGAAAAAAAGATATAAAAAAAATAATGAGGATGTTTGTGGCTGGGAGGAGGGTGGCCGGGTTCGCACAGTCGGCGCGGGCCAATCGGGGGGGGAGGGGGGGGAAAAGAGGGGATGCCCGCGGCCGGTATGAACGATCGCCGGGGGGGCATGATGATTGGGGTTCCCGGCCGGGCAATGACCGCCGATGGATTCATCGTGCGCCAGTCGTGGTCCACAGGGCGCCTGAACCGGTTGTATATCTGCCCAGACCCCATGTACCGGCAATCGGGTTGTTCTTCCCGCATCTGGTCATTCACATTCGTTAGAAGCGGCAGGGACCGGATTATTGAATGAGGCGCTTGTTGCCGGCGCTGGAAGCCGGAAAGGCAATGGTGATTCCTTTTCGGCTTCCCGTCCGGTCGGATGACGGCCGCTTCCAATAAGAGCGGTCCATCATCCCTGAGCCTTGTCCGCCCATCACAGCTTCCTCAATTCCGTCTTTAAAATTTTTCCCACCAGGCTTTTGGGCATCGCTTCCAGGAAGACCACGTATCGGGGCAGGAAGAAGTGGGAAAGCCGCGTCCTGCAAAAATCGACGATTTCTTCGGCGGTGGCTTTCTCGCCCGGATGCAAAACAATGAAGGCCTTGATGTCTTCGCCGTATCTTTCATCCTTCACGCCGATGACCGCCGCTTCCGAAACCTTCGGGTGCGTGTAGAGGACCTCTTCGACGGTTCGCGGCGAAATGTTCTCACCCCCCTTGATGATCAGATCTTTCTTCCGGTCGGTGATCCAGAAGTAACCATCCCCGTCCACATAGCCCACGTCCCCCGTGTGCAGCCAGCCGTTTTTCAGCACTTCCGCCGTCTCGCCCGGTCGGTTCCAATAGCCCTTCATGATCTGTGGCCCGCGGATGACGATTTCACCCTTTTCACCGGGCGATACTTCTTCCCCCGAGTCATCGAAGATTCTCATGTCCGTGCCGGTCATCGGTTTACCGATCGAGCCTACTTTTTTCAGCCCTTCCAGTGGATTGCAGGAGTTGTTGGCGCCCGCTTCCGTGAGGCCCCAGCCCTCGCTGATTTCAAATCCATACAGGTCTTTAAACTTATTCCAGGTCTCCACGGCGAGCGGCGCGGAACCGCAGACCCAGTATTTCATGGAGCCGAGGTTATATTTTTTCGGTTCGGGATAGAGCAGCATGTAGACGTACATCGTCGGGACAGCGGCCAGGATGTTGCCGGAATACTTTTCGATGGCGGAGAAAATCGCGGTGAGGTCGAAGGTGTTGAGCAGCACGGATCTGTTGCTTCGAAACAGACTCATGTTGGAGGACGCAATGCCGTAGGAATGGCAGAGCGGCAGAATGCTGATGTACGTCATTCCATCCGTTGAGGGGAAGGTATGATGCTGCATGAAAGCGTTGGCGTAGAGCGTCCCGTGGGTGTGGATGACGCCTTTGGACTTGCCGGTGGTTCCGGCCGTATAAATCAGGGCGGCGATGTCGTCGTCAGCCGTATCGACGATTGCGGTTTCCTCGGGGCTCGCCTCCACCAGTGTCCGGTAGGAGAGGGTGCCTTCCGGTGCGTCATCCTCGATGAGAATGACGGTCTGAACGTCCGGAGCTTTGGCGCGGCAGGCCTGGACCTTGGGGAGAAACATTTTGCTGGTGATCACGACTTTGGCGCCGGAATCCCGGTAGATGTGGGCGGTTTCTTCTTCGCCGATCATGTAGTTGATCGGAACGATGACGGCGCCCAGCCGCCAGGCCGCGGAAAAGGCATAGAAGACCTCCGGGCAATTAAACGACTGAACGATCACGCGGTCGCCGCGCCTGACGCCCAGATTCGCCAGCGCATAAGCCAGCTTTCTGCCCTGGCGGATCATCTCGCGGTTGGTGAGCTCGCGATCCTGGTAGATGATCTTGACCTCATCGGCCCTGTCGAGGCCCCTGTCTTCGTTTAGCTTTGCAATATTCATAATCGTCTCCCCCTTTTTTATCGATTGATCATTGCGGTTTGTTATGAACTTTGCCAAAACCGTGTCTGGCCAAAAATTGCCGTGACGATGACGCCGCCCCGGCTGCCAACGCCCGGGACAGATCCATTGTCAGTGCGCCGCAAACCATGTGCGGCCGGGCCGCTCGGGACGCCGAAACGGGGACCACTTGTGTGCCTGTCGGGTGCAGGTTAGCACAAAACGGAAGATGATAAAAGATGATCCGGCCCGGGGCCTGGACAAAAGCGCGGCCGGAATTAACTTACGGATGCGGCGAAATCCTGTTGACCGGCCGGATGCTTTTCTGTATATACGCCACCGTTTTCAAGGAGCAAAAAATGAAATCCGGGGATAAAATGAAATCATTGACGCGCGGCCGGCGCACCGAGGTGCGCCGATCCTCCGTGCACGGCAAAGGCGTCTATGCCGTCCGGCCGATCCGGGAAGGCGACACCGTTCTGGAATACAAAGGCGAAATCATCACCTGGCGCAAGGCGCTCAAACGCCACCCGCACGATCCGAACCAGCCGAACCATACCTTCTATTTTCACCTGGATGACGGCCACGTGATCGATGCCAAAGTGAGCGCCGCCCCCGCCAAATGGATCAATCATTCGTGCGCGCCCAATCTGGAAGCGAGGCAGGACGGCCGCCGCGTCTTTCTGGATGCGCTTCGCGACATCGGGCCCGGTGAAGAACTGTTTTACGATTACAGCCTGATCATCGATGGCCGCAAAACAAAGAAAATCAAAAATGAACACGCCTGCCTGTGCGGCGCCCCCACCTGCCGCAGAACGATGCTGAATATCAAAAACAGGTGAAACCCTCGGGTGATGAAACGCCTGCCTTCCGCCTGAACGCCCCGCGGCAAAAAAGAACATTTTTCTTTTCCCGTTTTATGGTAGATTACAAATGCGAATTGTTTGGAAGACGGTCAGAACGCCGGCTTTCAGGGGCCGGTTCAATCATTTTCTTAAGGAGGGAGTCGCTCATGCCTGACTATGATGTGGTGGTCATCGGCGCCGGCAACGGCGGGCTTACGGCGGCCGCCGGGCTTGCCAAAAAAGGACATAAAACTCTGCTTCTCGAAAGGCACAATGTTCCAGGTGGATGCGCCACGAGCTTTATCCGGGGCAGATTTGAATTCGAAATTGCGCTTCACCAGCTGAGCGGCCTCGGATTTCCCGAGTTTCCGGGACCCGTGAGAGGCGTGCTTGGCGAAGTGGATGCGATCGACAAGATTGAATTCGTCCGGCAGCAAAACCTCTACAGGGTCGTGATTCCCGGCAGGATGGACATCAACCTGAAGGCCGACAGGGCGCTCGTCGAAGAGGCGCTCGCGGAAAAATTTCCGGCCGAGAAGGAAGGGATTAGGAAATTTTTCGACATGGTCTATGCGTTCTGCCTCGAAGCGGTGAACGTGTTATTTATCCACGACCCGGAAGCCAGCCCGGAAAAATATCCCCTCTTTTTCAAACTGGCCCTGAAAGATACCCAGAGCATTCTGGATGACTGCCTCCAGGATCCCTGTCTGCAGAATGCCGTGGCCATTTACTGGAGCTATAACGGACTGCCTCCGAGCAAGCTCAATTTCCTGGATTTTGCCATGACGCTGTGGGCATATATTGAATTCAAGCCCTGGCACATGAAGGGAGGCTCGCAGGCCATGTCCAACGCGATCTGCGACGCTTTTCTCCGTTTCGGCGGAGATGCGCGTTTCAACTGCGGAGCCCAAAAAATTCGCGTCCAGAACGGCAGGGTGCAATCCGTTGTGACGGAAGACGGAGACGAGATCTCGACGAAATGCGTCGTGTCGAACGCCAGTCCGATCACCACCCTGATCGACATGATCGGCGCGGAGAATTGCCCCGAACAAGAACTGAAAGCCCTCAATGCCAGAACCATCGGGCTTTCGGCCTTTACGCTCTATATGGGTTTCGACTGCGATCCGGCCGACCTGGGAATGGATAAAGCCACCAATTTCATCTGTTCCTCCACGGATGCCGATTATGCCCACCGGAAAATGAAGACCCTGGACGGGGCCGAGTTTTCGCTCCTGACCTGCTATGATGTGGATGATCCGGAATTCTCGCCCAAAGGCGCCTGCCAGGCATCGCTGGTGACGCTTCAGTACGCGCAGCCCTGGATGAGCGTGCCTCCGGAAAAATATTACGACGTGAAATACCGCTTTGCCGAAAAACTGCTGGATCTGGCCGAAAAGGTTTTCCCGGATATGCGCAAACATCTGGAAGAAGCCGAGCCGGCGACGCCTCTCACCCATATGCGCTACCTGGGCCATCCGGGCGGTTCGATCTACGGGTCGGAACACTTCACGAGGGAAACGGGCCCGTTCGTCAAAGCGAAATCCATGATCGAGGGCTTGTACTTCGCGGGCGCGTGGAACGGGTCCGGCGGTTTCCAACCGACGCTGCAGTCCGGCGCATCCGTCGCCAGACAAGTCTCTCGGCTTCTCAGAACTCGATAGGGAGGGCATATGGCCAAGGCAAATATCTTCGAGAAGGTGGAAGGATATGACGAAATCATCCGGGATGGCGCCGTTCTGGAAAAATACGGGTTCGACTACCAGACCAGAAAGGGAGAACTCCGCGGCATCATCTCTATGCTTCACCCGGAAAAGCTGAACCTCGCCGTATCGGAAATCGCCACGCTGACGGCGAGTACAAAATCCATCAAGGTCGTGTGCGAAGACGGATCGCTGCCGCCCTTCCAGGCCGGGCAGTATATCAATATCGTAATCGAGACCGGCGGCATCAGGACCAGCAGGCCATACAGCATCGCGTCCTCCCCGACACAAACGGGTTATTATGAAATCGCCGTCCGCAGGGTGGAAGACGGGTTTGTTTCCAATTACCTCCTCGATTGTCTCAAACCCGGCGACCGGCTCGAAAGTTCTTCGCCCGCGGGCAATTTCCATTACAACCCACTTTTTCACGGCAGCGATCTGGCCTTTATCGCCGGCGGCAGCGGCATCACGCCTTTCATGAGCATGATCCGGGAACTCGCGGATAAGAACCTGAACCGCAGAGTACACCTGCTTTACGGATGCCGGGTGGAAGATGACATTATTTACCGCGACGAGCTTCAGAGAATTTCTGAGGCCCATCGGAACTTCACCTGGGACCTGGTGGTTTCCGAACCATCGCCTGCGTGCATCGGGCTTAAAGGATTCATTGACGCGAGCCTGATCAAAGAAACACTCCAAGGGCCGGACTGGACCTATTATATCTGCGGGCCGGAAGCCATGTATCAGTTTTGCCTGCCCCAGCTTGTAAAACTGGAAATTCCGGCAAGGAAGACAAAAGTCGAGGTGATGGGCGCGCCGAAGCGTATCGATTCGTATCCCGGCTGGCCGGAAAATGTGAAAGCCGGCGATGTTTTTCAGGTCGCCATCAAAGGGAAAAAGACGATCAGCGCAATTGCCTCCGAGCCGCTCATGATCTCCCTGGAGCGGGCGGGCATGACGATTCCGGCCCTGTGCCGGTCCGGCGAATGCAGCCTCTGCCGGACGAAGCTGCTTGCGGGGAAAGTCTACCAGCCGAGCGGCGTGAAGCTCAGAAAGTCGGACCGGGCCTTCGGGTATATCCATCCCTGCACGGCTTATCCGCTCAGCGATCTGGAAATTCTGATTTAGGCCGGTTCAAAGACTGAGGCGGGCAGGGAAGGCTTTGACTTGGCCTTCTTTGCCGGAGCGGAGCAAATTTGCAAAAAGTTTGGGCAGCGGTGCGCGGAGGATCAGCTTTTTGCCGGTTTGCGGATGGATGAAGGCCAGACGCGCCGCGTGCAGCGCCTGGCGCGGCAACAGCAGGCTTGCCTGTAATTCAGCGGTGAATCCTTCTTTGATGAATTTTAAAAAAGCAGTTTCGTCTCGGCCGTAAAGCTTGTCGCCGACAATCGGATAGCCTGCGGCCGCCAAATGGGCGCGGATCTGGTGAAGCCGGCCGGTCTGCGGAAAGCAGCGCACAAGAGAAATCTCTCCCACCGAAAGAATCTTTCGAAAGCGCGTCAGCGCGTGTTCGTTTCCGCCCGGCCAGGCGCGGCGTTTCTTCGCCACGGCCGAGTCGGTATCGCGTCCCAGGGGCAGATCAATGATCAACTCCTCATCGGGAAAAATGCCCTGCACCAAAGCGAGATAGTCTTTTGTTCCGGAAGCAAGCGCCCGGGTCAGATTCTGCACGCTGTTGTTGTCAAAAGCCAGAAGGACGATACCCGACGTTTCCCGATCGATGCGGTGCACGGGGTAGACTTTTCGCCCGTAGCGGTCCGCAAGCAATGCCGTCAATGTATGGTTGAAATATCGCCCCGCAGGGTGAACCGGCAGATTGCCCGTTTTATTGACGGCGACGAGCCATTGGTCTTCATAGAGGACCGTGATGCTGCGGTCAACTTCCGGTTCAATGATGCCGCTGCCGTCCCAGGCCAGCGTTTCGCCGCCCTTGAGCAGCATCCCGGGATCCGTGACGGCGGCGCCGTCCACCGACAGCTTCCCGCCGGAAATTTCCCGGCGCCACTCGTTTTGTGCAAAATAGGTAAACCGGCCGGCCAGGTAGCCGGAGAGCGTTTTCGGCTCTTGAAGTTGCTCAACGGTGGTCGTAATGATTCGCCTGCGGGTCATCGCTCAGCCATTCTCTTTCTTTTTTGCTTCCTGTTCGATTTTGAGCTGCCGGGCCAGGAAACGGTCGAGCTGATTGGCAAAAGCCTGGCGGTCTTTCTTCCCAAAGGCGGCGGGGCCGCCGGTGATTTGGTTTAAATCCCGCAAGTCGGTGAGCAAATCCCGCAGAGCCAGCCGCTCCTTGATATTATGTTCGGTGTAAAGGGTCCCCCGCGGATTCATCGCGAAGGCATTTTTGGCGACGATGCGATCGGCCAGCGGGATGTCGGCGGTGATGACGAGGTCGCCGGCTTCAATCAGTTCCACAATTCGATCGTCGGCAACATCCGGTCCCCCGGGAACCAGAATCAGCGCAAGATGAGGCAGGTTTTCCAGGCGCAGGGGCTTGTTGGCGACAAAGGTCAGCGGAATGTTCAAACGCAGGGATGCCTTGATCAGGATGTCTCTTACGGCATTCGGAAAAGCATCGGCGTCAATGAATATCTGCATAATACCCTCTTGCTTCCGGCGCAGCGCCGGTTCCTGCGTCAACGGATATTAATGCCGTCCGCAAACCGGAGAGGAAATCTGAATTTTCTCCGGCCAGATAGAGAACTTTATCCAGGATCCCGAAGCCCCGTCAGGACTTGCTTTTCCAGAGCCCGTGCAGGTTGCAGCAGGCCCGCACCTTGAATTTTCCGCCGGAAACGGGGAACTCGGCTTCCGGCTTCTGGCCGGGTTTGAGGCCTTTGACAAAGAGATCGCTGCCGGAACTGATTTCGATCCACTGGATATAGTGCTTTTCTTCCATGGGGTGGGGAACAGAGCCAAGTTTCACCAAAATCCCTGCGGCGGTTTTTTCAATCACGGGGACATGCTTTTCTTTGCCGGCGTCTTCCGTTTTTTCCTGCTGCCCGGTCATGGGCTGATTGCAGCAGACCAGGACGCCCGCCGATGCATTAATGACCATGGTCATATTTCCGCATACGCCGCATTTATAAATTTCCAGCTTTTTTGTCATACGTCAACCTCCCCGATAAACTGTTGTTCAGACTATAGAAATCCTTACAGAAGGTGTCAAGGTGATTCCGGTGTGTCCGGCCTTCCTGAGTCCCATCCGACCTTATAAACGAGATCGGTCTTACGGATGCGAAGGCGGCCTTCCTTACGCCGGCTGCGATGTCGATCCCGTTTTGGACTTAAAAGAACCTGATGCTTCTGATGCCGCGCTTGTTCTTCTGCGCCCGATAGACGACCCAGGCGCAGGAGATATCCTGAATGGCGAGCCCCGTCGAATCAAAAAGCGTGATCTCCTCGTCGGATCTTCTCCCTTTTCTTTTTCCCGCGACAATGTCGCCAAGCGTTGCGGAAATGTCTTTTCTGCCGATCAGCTTTTGCCGGAGCGGCACATTGATTTCTCCGGAATGAGAAGCCTGGGCCCAGTCGTCGATTATGATTTTGGCCTTTTTCAGCAGCACCGGATCAACTTCCTGCTTCCCCGGCGCATCCGCGCCGATGGCATTGATATGGGTTCCGGCGGAGACGCGCAAGACGAGCGGAATGCGGGCCGGCGTTGTCGCTATCACGATATCGGATTTCAGGGTGACGACGTCGATGCGGGGAGAAATGAACGCTTCGAGTTGAAAAGTTTTCTGCGCCCATCTCCGGAAGTCCTGCGCCCCCTCTTTATCTCCTGCAAATTGCCAGATCTTGATCTTGCGGATCTTGCGGACGCCGAGCAGGCAGGCCAGTTGAGACCGGGCCTGTGCTCCCGAGCCGACAAACCCCGCCACTTCGGCGTCTTCGCGGCTCAGGTATTTGGCGGCGACGGCTCCGGCGGCGCCGGTGCGCAGGCACGTCAGGTAAGTGCCGTCCAGAACAGCCAGCGGAAAACCGGTCTCCGGATCATTGAGGATGATCACCGCCATGACGGACGGCAAATGGCGGCGCGCGTTTTGCGGATGAACGTTGACGCACTTGACGCCCGCAATATTGAATCCTTCGCCGAAAATATAGCCCGGCATGGATCTCAGATCGCCCTTCGGGAAATGGAGATAGGTCTTGGCCGGCATGTCGACGCTTCCCGTGCTGTATGCCCGGAAAGCTTTTTCCACCGTTTCGTTGGCGACGTGCGGCGTCAATATTTTCTTGATGTCCTGTTCTGTCAGAAGCAGCGTTTTCATATCCGGCAGCCCTTTCCGTGAATCATTTTTTGCGGGAGAATCAGAGGATTTCTTTGACCCGGCCCACAATTCCGCCTTCCAGACGAACTTTGATGCCGTGCGGGTGGGTGCCGGATTTTGTCAGAATCGCCTGCACAATGCCTTCCGTAAGACGGCCCGTGCGCTGGTCCTGTTTCTGCACCACTTTAACGCGTCCGCCCACTTTGATGTCGCTGCGATTGTTCCCGTTCATTCCTTTATCCTCACAATATAGACATACAATTATCATGATTTGCCAAAATATCTCAACATGCATATATTATTCAAGCTACCGGGCGGCTGAAACGGCGTTCGGGCAGCGGCGGACTGGAGAGGCCGCGGCGGATCGCTAAAAATTTTATTATGTTGGAGACGATCTTATGTTAGAATTCTTTTCAGAAAGTCAGCCCAAATGGAGAATGTGACGTCATGCGCAAAGATATTCAGGAATTGATTCAACAAAACAGGATCTGTGTTCTGGCTACGGTATCGGGAGGCGAGCCGCATTGCTCGTTAATGTCGTACGCGACGGATGACGACTGCCGGGAAATTTATATGGCGACATCCAAAGACACAAAAAAATACAGGAATGTGACGGCCAACCCTTACGTCAGCCTGCTTGTGGATTCCAGGCAGGATCTTACCGCCGACCCCGCCGCGCCGATGAAAGCCCTGACCATTGCAGGAATATTTCAAAAAGATGTGGATGAAAAGAAAGCGGCCGATATCCGGGAGAGGCTCTTTGGGAAGAATGCCGATTTAAGAAAAGCGTTCGATGATCCCGAGACGGCAATGATCGTTGTCAAAATCTGTGCCGTCCAGCTTTTGGACGGGTTAACAGACGCCTATTTTGAGAGCATATCTTAACTTCATACAGGAGGTTTGTCATGACGGACATGTCGCGCGACGAGAAGAAAAAGAAGGTTCTTGATGTTTTAAACAAGGCCAGATCCATGGAACTTTTTGCGATTCATCAGTATATGAACCAGCATTATAATCTGGCCGACATGGATTACGGCGATCTGGCCGCCAAAGTGAAGCTTATTGCGATAGACGAAATGAGACACGCGGAGATGTTTGCCGAGCGCATTAAAGAACTGAGCGGCGAACCGACCACGGCGATGGACGGCAAGGTGCAGAAGGCTCAGAAGATCGACGCGGTTTTTCCCTTCAATTCCAAGCTGGAAGACGACACGATCGACGCGTATAACCAGTTTCATCAGGTCTGCCGCGAAAGCGGCGACAGCATCAGCATGAAGCTTTTTGAAACCATCACCGACCAAGAACAAATTCACTTCAATTATTTTGACAACGTGGGGGATCACATCAAGACGCTCGGCGCGTCTTATCTTGCGCAGATCGCCGGGACGCCGGCCGATACGGGCGCGCCGTCCAAGGGCTTTGTCACTGGTCCGGGCGGAGGCGCCGCCTAAAATCACTTTGGGGAGCGGCCAGGGCGGTCCTCTATGAGCCGTGATTGCCGCCGACTCCCAGCTGGTTCAGTGCGCCGGCGGCGTAAAGTGATCGCCGCCAGAATTTTCCGGTCGATTTTCGACATCGGCAGCCCGGCGATGTCCGCGTCGGAAGCCCATCGCCACTCCTGGCAGCCCGGGGCTGCGGGCTCGCCTTTCAACAGGCTGCAATCGTAAGCCGAAAGGGTTGCCCGAAAATGCGTGTACGCATGATCGACGGAGGCGAGTTTCTTTTTTATCCGGATGGAGACCCCCAATTCATTTTTCACACTGTTCTTTAATCCGGCTTCCTCGCTGCCGCTATCGCCGACAAAGCCGCCGGGCAGTTTCCACAAAGACGCGAGCAGTCCCGAAGCCGGCCGCAAAACGACGAGCAGCCGGTTGTCGGCGCTGCGAATAACGGCGCACACCGCTGCACGGTGGGGGGGTGCGGGCCGTCTGCGCAGGATGGGCAGTTCGGTTTGCGTCCCGGTAAGCTGCGCTTGGCACAAAGCGGCAATCGGGCAGACGGTGCAGCCGGGGTTCCTGGGTTTGCAGATTGTTGCGCCCAGATCCATGAGCGCCTGGTTGAAATCGCCGGGCTTGCCGGCGGGAACCAGCGCGGCGGCGAGCGCCTGCAATTTTTTTTGCTCCCGGGGATCGTCCACCGGCCGGCGGATGGCGAAAACGCGGCCGAGAATGCGGCGGACATTGCCGTCGACGGCGGGCAGGCGCTTCCCGTAGGCAATGCTCAGGATAGCCCCGGCGGAATACTCGCCGATTCCGGGCAGTGTTTTGATCGCGGCGGGTGTGTCGGGGATCCGGCCGTCGAACGTCTCCACGATCATTCGCGCGGCTGCATGAACATTTCTCGCCCGCGAATAGTACCCGAGGTTCTCCCACGCTTTCAGAACCTCGTCCCGCGGCGCCCGGGCGAGAGCGCGGACGTTGGGGAAGAGGGCCATGAAGCGCCGGTAATAAGGGATCACCGTATCCACCTGCGTCTGCTGAAGCATGATCTCCGAAATCCAGATGCGGTAGGGATCGCTCGTTTCGCGCCACGGAAGGGATCGTTGCCGGCGGCCGTACCAGGCGAGGATTCGCCGCTGCAAACTTTTCGCGATCTGATCGGCATCTTTTTTGGTCATGGCGGGTGTATATCTTATTGCCTTGCGCCTGGCAAGACGACTTCAGTTGACCGATCTTTTTGCTTGACAGAAAAGCGTTTATGGGACAGGGTGCGCGGCACACGTAAACAGCCTGATCGTTGTTTTTCACATCGTCGGATTTTCCGGTAAACTTATCAATAAAAGAAAAAGAGGAAAGGGACAAAAAAATGAAGAAAGAGGATTGTATTTTATTCAGCGGCGGAGCACAGGGCGCGGAAGCCGAATTCGGCGCCAATGCCGAGCGCCTCGGTATAGAGGAAGTCAACTTTACGTTCGAAGGACACACGATCGTCCGTACGAGGGGACTGCGCGTGCTGAACCATGAAGAGTTGAAGAACGGGGACGTGTCGCTGGAGTATATTTCGCGCCTGATGAACCGCCGCTATACGGACAATGCGACCTTCCGTAAGATTCTGCAAACCATCTGGTACCAGATCAACAACGGACAGGAAATCTTCATCGTCGGTGAAATTCTGCCGGACAAAACCGTCAAGGGCGGCACGGGCTGGGGTGCGGAATTCAGCAAAATCTGCAATAAGCCGCTCTGGGTTTTCGATCAGAAGAAAAATGCCTGGTTTAGCTGGAATAAAGTGGAGTGGGTCGAACGCAAGGCGGGCGATGAACCAGTCATTACCCAGGCGCATTTTGCCGGCGGCGGAACGCGTTTTCTTCACGAAAACGGCAAAAAGGCCATCCGCGAGCTTTTGGAAAGATCACTCGGCTGATCAGACACACAGTGGACCTGCGGAATTCATTGCGGTCACGCGGGGCGAGTGTTCATTCTGCGCAGATGCTGCGCGGAATCGATTTCCTGTCCTGCGGTTGACACACGAGTAAGGAACGGTTGGAATACCCTGGAGGGCGCGCGACCGTTCCCTGCAAACGTCGACTTCCAGTCCGGCGGTTGAAGCACTCTGCTTCAACCGTTTTTTTGTTTCGGACATCTTTTTCTATTCCATGGTGGATGGTAACTTCTTGACAGCGCAGAAGGCTTTTGCTACCGCTATATCAAATTCAGCATGGTAAAGGAGGGAGTATGTCTGATTTGTTGAAGTACAAGGATGTCTATGAGCAGTCCATCAGCCAGCCTGACGTTTTCTGGGGGAAGGCGGCCCAAGCCATTCAATGGACGAAAAAATGGGATA
>SBEK01000037.1 GCA_009668925.1 Deltaproteobacteria bacterium | reverse complement strand
GGGTAAGACAGCTGTGTCTCGTTGAGACAGTTACCTGCAGCTGCAAATAAAATAACGTCAAAAAAATTCTATAAAAATTGAGGATGTAGTTATTTAAATGGATATGGCATGGACCTTGTAACATATTAAGCCATATCAAAACAAGTACAAAATATCTCTGCGAATAGCAATAATAGATTTGGCGATTTGAAATTGAATACCCCGCGAATGAAGGAAACGTCTTGGCTAGTTGTGCGTCCGGTTGCATAAGTTAAAAAGGCAATAGTCTGTTTTTTGTCAGGCTAATAATTTTAATATAATAAATACTTGTGAATTATGATGGTGAGGTCCGGTGCCACAGAAGGCAAAGAATCATTGGGCTGATTCTTATTTCGCAAGACGTATAAAAGGTATTTTTGTTTCCCGAGGCTCGGGTGCTGAAATGAGACAAAACTGTCCCACGGAGTGTTCCGATGTTATTCTGCCGAGAGAAACGGAATTTTCCGGCAGAAAGAAATCTTCGATAGATTTTTAAGGAACGAAGGGGCAGGGAGCAAGGGGGGAGAATCCCCCTTGCTCCACCGATATTTATTTTATTGCGGGAAGCCCCGCCCTTTGACCCGCTTGAAAATCTGCGGAATCGCGCTCGTGCGACCCTGATTGCGGAAAAGAGTTCATTATGCGCTTGCGTTTTGAGGGATTTACAGCAGATCATTTTGCGACAACCACCGTGTGGATCTTTCCGGTCATAAAAAAAGCCCGGCTTTCGGGCCGGGCTCCAAAAAACGCAGAGTCGTTTTATAAATCAATTCTTTAGCGGCATTCCGTACAGACAGCCAGTTCCTTCATCGGCACGCCGGTCTTCCTGCTGATGTATTTTAACTGATCCACCGGGGCGAAGTATTTGCCGCATTTTTCACAGGTCTGCATTTTGAAGGTGCGGCCCCAGATCTTGCGCTTGTCGCCGGTCGATGTCATCTCGATGTGGCCCGTCGGGCAGACATAAACGCAGGCGCCGCAGCCGATGCAGACATCAGATTTTTCATTATATGGCGTGCCGACTTCTTTGTAAGATCCCCGGGAAAATAAACCGATGGCGCTCACGCCGACAACTTCCTCACAAACGCGCACGCAGGAGCGGCACAAAATGCATTTGCCTTTATCCGTATCGGCGACGTAGCGTCCCTGCGATTCCACGCCCATTTCTTTGGCCATCTTTTGCAGGACTTCCGATTCCGGACAGCGCGCCAGAAGCAATTCCATAACCAGACGACGAACATTCAGCACACGCGTACTTTTGGTGTCGACCACCAGGCCCTCTTCCACGCCATAGAGGCAGGAAGTGACGATCCGCGTCCGGTTGCCCTTCTTGATCTCGACGACACACAACCGGCAAGCGCCGGATCGGGATATGGCTTCGTGCGCGCACAGGGTGGGGACAGAAATGCCCGCGCCACGGATGGCTTCGAGAAGCATGGTGCCGCTCTTTGCTGATATATTTTTTCCGTCAATAATCATATTTACCATGATGTCTTTTACCTCTACTTCACGTTGATTGCATCAAATTTGCAGCTCTGGATACAGGCGCCGCAACGGGTGCATTTATCTTTATCAATAAGGTGGACTTTCTTCTTTTCTCCGCTGATCGCCTGCACAGCGCAGAATTTGGCGCAGACGCCGCATCCGGTGCATTTCTCCGCATCGATGCTGTAAGTGATCAGCGCCTTGCAGACGCCGGCGGGACAGCGGTGATCCTTAATGTGCGCTTCATACTCATCACGGAAATATTTGATCGTGCTCAAAACGGGGTTCGGGGCGGAGCCGCCCAGCGCGCACAGCGATCCGTCGGCAATGGCCTGGGACATGGTTTCCAGAAGCTCGACATCGCCTTCCTGGCCGCGGCCGGCGCAGATGTCTTCGAGAATGTCGCTCATCCGGCGGACGCCTTCCCGGCAGGGCACGCACTTGCCGCAGGATTCTTCCTTCAGAAAGTCAAGGAAATAGCGGGCGACGTCCACCATGCAGGAGGTCTCGTCCATAACGATCATCCCGCCGGAACCCATCATAGAGCCCACTTCGGTGAGTTTATCGAAATCAACGGGGATATCGAGCAGGTTTTCCGGAATGCAGCCGCCTGACGGACCGCCGGTCTGGACGGCTTTGAACTTGCGCCCGTTGGGTATGCCGCCGCCCATGTCATAGATGATTTCATAAAGCGTCGTGCCCATCGGAACTTCAATAAGACCCGTATTGTTGATCTTGCCGACCAGTGAAAAGATTTTCGTTCCCTTGGAGCCTTCCGTCCCAATCGAGGCGTACCAGTCTGCACCCTTGTTGATAATGAGCGGTACATTGGCCCAGGTTTCCACATTGTTCAAGACAGTGGGTTTGTCCCACAGACCTTTTTCCACAGCGTGGACATATTTGGCGCGCGGCTCGCCGGCGCGGCCTTCGATCGAAGCAAATAAGGCGGAGGACTCGCCGCAGACAAAAGCGCCTGCTCCTTTATTGATATGGATATCAAACGAAAAATCCGTGCCGAGAATGTTCTTTCCCAAAAGGCCGGCCTCCCTGGCGGCCTCAATGGCCGTCCTGAGGTGTTCTACCGCCAGCGGATATTCGTTTCTGACGTAGATGTATCCTTCGTGAGCACCCACGGCGTAAGCACCGATGATCATTCCTTCAATGACACTGTGCGGATTGCCTTCCATGAGGCTGCGGTCCATATAAGCGCCGGGGTCGCCTTCGTCTCCGTTGGCGATGACGTATTTGGGTTCGCCGTGCGCCCTGCGGACGCCTTCCCATTTGACGGCCGCCGGAAAACCTCCGCCGCCGCGGCCTCGGAGTCCGGCCTTCTTCACTTCAGTGATGACTTCTTCCGGAGTCATTTCCGAAAGGACTTTGCCCAACGCCTGGTAGCCTTCGATGGCAAAATAGTCTTCGATCTTGGCCGGATCAATCATGCCGTTCTTGCCGAATACCACCCGAACCTGCTTTTTGTAGAAGGGCAGGTCTTCTTCCCTGAACAAAGTTTTTTGCGTTTCCGGATGGCGGTAAAGCAGACGGCTTATGACTTCACCCTGGGCCACGGTTTTCGAGACGATTTCCGGTACATCTTCGACTTTGACGTGTTGATAAAAATACTTGTCGGGATGGATGACGACCATCGGTCCTTTTTCACAGAAACCCAGACAACCGGTGGCAAGGACATCCACATCCATATTTTGTTTTTTTAATTCGGCTTCGAGCGCTTCTTTGACCTTAAGACTGCCGGTAGCGCGACAGCCGGTGCCGGCGCAAATGGCCACAAATTTTTTCTTGGGACCATAGTAAATCGTTAAATTGTCCATAATCTGGCGGGCTTGAGTATCAGGATTTTCGTTCATTGCTGCGCCCCCTCTTCACTGATCTTTTTGATGATTTTATCCACTTTGTTGATCGTCACCTGGCCGTGGTAGTCGGTATTGATGACCACAACGGGTCCCAGGGCGCAGGCGCCGACGCAGTTGACGGTCTCGAGCGAGAACTTTCCATCGGCCGTCGTGTGACCCGGCTTGATGCCCAGCGTGGTTTCGAACCGGTCCTGGAGGGCGGCGGCACCGCGGACATGACAGGCCGTTCCCTTGCAAATTTTGACAATATTTTTACCGCGCGGTTTCAAACTGAAGGCGGTATAAAACGTGGCCGCTTCATACATACGCGTGAAAGGCATATTCATTTGAACGGCCGCTGTTTTCAAGGCTTCCTTCGGAAGGTAATTGAAGGTTTCCTGAATATCCTGCAAAACGGCTATCAGCGCGGTTCTATCGCCTTTGTATTTCTTGACGATTTGTTTTGTTTTTAGCTTGATATCGCTAGCTTTTTCCATTCTAAATTCACCTCAATATTCTTCGGGTTATCCCCTATTTCTTTAGTCACAGCCTTTCAGGTATTTAGCTTTATCCAAAATTCTCTGATATTCGCTTACTACTTTTTTCTGGATGGCGTCGATTTCGGCCTCGCCCAGATGTCGGAAACGGCCCTGAGATTTGAAATAATCCTTCAGGGGCTTGAGTTTTTTCGGCATGTCCGGAGATACGCGGTATTGTCCGTTTTCAACTTCGTAAAGCGGGAAAACACCCGTTTCGACCGCCATGCGTCCCATGGAAACCGCCGTTTGCGACGCGGCGCGCCATCCGGTCGGGCACACGGCGAAGCAGTGAATGTAAGATGGCCCGGGAATGCTTTTGGCCTTTTCCATCTTGCGGATAAAATCCAGCGGATAGCTGGGGCAGGCGGTGGCCACATAAGGAATGTCATGGGCAACCATGATTTCCGGCATGTTCTTTTTCCATGTTTTCTGGCCGATGCTCACTTTTCCCGCCGGAGCGGTTGTGGTGGACGCGCCCATCGGCGTGCCGCTGGAGCGTTGAATGCCCGTATTCATATAAGCTTCGTTGTCGAAGCAGACATAAATCATGTCGTGGCCGCGTTCCATGGCGCCGGAAAGCGCCTGAAACCCGATGTCCATGGTGGCGCCGTCGCCGCCCATGCCGACGACTTTGACATAACGGTCGTCGATCTTCCCTTTTTTGCGCAGGGCTTTAAGGCCCGCCTCAATGCCCGAGGCGACCGACGCCGCATTTTCAAAGGCGACGTGAATCCAGGGTACCTGCCAGGCGGTGGTCGGAAACATACTCGAGACAATTTCCATGCAGCCGGTCGCGGACGCGATGACAGTATTTTCGCCCAGCGCCTTGGCCATCAGCCGCACGGCGAGCACTTCGGCGCAGCCCGAGCAGGCGCGGTGGCCCGACGACAGCAATTCCTGTTTATTAATCAACCGCGGAGCAAATAACTCAAAATTTTCTACTATATTCATTATTCTCTCACTCCCCAAAATTCATAGGTGTCCACCGCCAGGCCTGCCGTGTCCGCCAGAACTCTTTCGAACATGCCCACAAAATCATGGACAGGAACATCCCGTCCGCCCAGTCCGTAAATATAATTGTAAATCAAAGGGCGCTCGGCCTGGGCATACAGGGCGGATTTGATTTCCGAAAATACCGGGCCGCCGGGACCGCCGAAAGATACGGCGCGGTCGGTTACGATCAGTTTTTTCGCGTTCTTTACAACCGCTTTGACTTCCTCAAACGGGAACGGACGCCATAATCTTAATTTTATGAGCCCGGCCTTGACGCCTTTGGACCGAAGTTCGTCAATCGCCATCCGCGCCGTTTCTCCCATCGAGCCCATGGTCAGCATCAGAATTTCCGCGTCGTCCGCTTTGTAAGTTTCGACTGGTTTGTAGGAGCGACCGAATAATTTTGCCCATTCGTTCCAGACGTCGACAATGACTTTCTTGGAATTTTTCAGCGCCTCATCCTTGGCTTTCATGATTTCCGTAAAGTAGTCGGACATGGCAAAAGCGCCCATGGTCACAGGCTTTGCGGGATGAAGTGTCGCATGGGGAACAAACGTCGGCAGGAAGCCGTTCACTTCTTCCTGTGTCGGCATCTCAAAAGGCTCCACCATGTGCGTCAATTGAAAACCATCAATATTAATATTGACCGGAAGCATGACGTCCTTATGCTCGGCAATCTTAAAAGCGATAATCGACATATCAATCGCTTCCTGTCCGTTTTCCACAAAGATGGAAATCCAACCCGAATCACGCTGCGGCATAATATCGGAATGGTCATTGAGGATGTTCAGCGGACCGGAAACCGCCCGGTTGGCAATGGCCATCGTGATCGGCAGACGCATCGCCGAAGCGATGGGCAGTAATTCATGCATGTACATCAACCCCTGCGAACTGGTCGCCGTATAAGAACGGGCGCCCGTGCCGGACGCGCCGATCACCGCACTCATAGCCGAATGCTCCGATTCCACGGTCACGAATTCCGCGTCGATTTTTCCATCGGCGACGAGGTCGGACAGGTGCTCCGCGATATGCGACTGAGGGGTGATAGGGTAAACGGCCGCCATGTCGATATTGCAGAGCCCCACGGCTTCCGCGACGGCAACTGCCACTTCCATACCTACGCGTTTGCCCATGTCATTCCTCCTCGATCATCTTAATTGCGCGGGGCCAGCACTCATGCGAGCAGATGCCGCATCCCTTGCAATAATCCATATTTGCGCTAAAAAAACCGTCTTCGTTTTGCTGCACGCATCCTTCAGGGCAAAAAACGTAACAAATGCCGCACTTGATGCATTTCGCGTTGTCCCAGATGGGCCGCTGCGACCGCCAGCTTCCCGTATGATACTCGCTGGCGCTGCCCGGTTCGGACACGACACAGCCGATGGGAAGTTCCCGCCATGTTTTCAATGTCATATATACCTCTTAGTTGATTATTTGTATTTCGTCGTAGGCCCGCTTCATCGCATTGAAGTTCTTCTGGGCGATTCTGCCGAACCGATGCTCAATGGCATCCTTCATCGCGTCAAGTTCCATGACGCCGGTGACTCTCAGCAATGCGCCGATCATGGTGGTGTTGGCAATGGGCACGCCCATTTCCTTGCGCGCGATACCGGTGCCGTCGACTGTGGCGATCGTGCCCTGGAAGTTCAGTTCTTTGCGAATTTCTTCGGGTGTTTTAGGAGTGTTGACGATTAATTTTCCACTGGGTTTCAGCCCGTCGGTTACGTTGACGAGGCCGATTAAACTGGCGTCGAGCACCAGCACGACATCGGGATCGTAAATACCCGACCGAACATCAATTTTTTTGTCATCAATACGGGTAAACGCCGCGACGGGCGCCCCTCTTCTTTCCGGGCCGAAACTAGGAAATCCCTGCGCGTATTTTCCCGCGGCAATTGCCGCAACCGCCAGCAATTCCACCGATGTAACCGCTCCCTGACCGCCCCGGCCATGCCATCTCACTTCTATCATTACCTATTCTCCTTCATAAACTTTACACAAAATGACCGTCTTCCATAATATAGAAGCATTATGGAGTCAACATTTTTTCGTTTTCTCTGAAAATACAACAGATATCTACCGGATGCGCCATTTGTTCAGCTCGGATGCGTACAGATCGTTTCCTCTGGAATCATTGATGACGATCAGGGGTAATTCAACAATGGTGAGTCTGCGGATCGCTTCCGGACCCAGATCCTCGTAAGCGATTAATTCCACTTTTTTGATCGAGCGCGCCATGAGCGCGGCAATGCCGCCGATGGCGCCGAAATAGACCGCCTTATATTGATTAATGGCTTCAATAACTTCCGGCGAGCGGTTGCCCTTGCCGATCATGCCTTTTAAGCCGTGTTCAATGAGCAGAGGCGTAAAAGCATCCATCCGGTAGCTGGTTGTCGGTCCGATCGACCCGATCGCTTTGCCGGGCGGCGTGGGCGAGGGGGCTGCGTAGAAGATCGTTGCCGTTGATAAATTGATCGGCAGCGGCAGACCTTGTCTGAGCGCTTCAGACAAGCGGCGGTGGGCGGCATCCCGGGCGGTGTATACTTCACCTGTAAGCAGAACCATATCGCCGGCCTGTAAGATTGAACAAACATCGGCAGTGAGGGGCGTCTCAATACGGATGGGAGCTTTATCGCTCGTTGCTTCGGTTTCGGCACTCATATCGTTTCTTCCCGATGTCTGGCCACATGGCACTGAATGTTGACGGCCACCGGCAGAGAGGCGATGTGGCAGGGCATCATTTCCGCGTGAACGCCGAGAGTCGTTACCCTTCCGCCCAGCCCCGCAGGGCCGATGCCCGTTTCATTAATCCGTACGGTGAGTTCCTGTTCCATTTGCGTGAGACGCGCGTCCGTTGGATTCGTTTCACCCACCGGCCGTAAAAGTGCTTTCTTGGCGAGAATGCAGGCCTGCTCCAGGGAACCGCCGATGCCGACACCCACCATAATCGGCGGGCAGGGGTTAGCGCCGGCTTTTTCCACCGTTTCCAGGACAAACTTCTTGATGCCGTCGATTCCCTCCGCGGGTGTCAGCATTTTGGCAGCGCTCATGTTTTCGCTGCCGCCGCCTTTGGGCATGGCGATAATTCTCAGCTGATTGCCGGCAACAATATTCATATGGATAACAGCCGGCGTGTTGTCTTGCGTATTGGCTCTCGTCAAGGGATCACAAACGGATTTACGCAGATAACCGTCCTGATAGGCCTGTCGCACGCCTTCGTGAATGGCCTCCCGCAAATCACCGCCCACAATATGAACATCCTGGCCGATTTCGACAAACAGGACGGCAAGGCCGGTATCCTGGCAGATCGGCATCTGCTCGCGGCGGGCGACATCGGCATTCTGAAGGATTTTTTGCAGCACTTGTCTGCCGATGGGCGATTCTTCGCCTTGCAGAGCACCCTGTAGAGCAGAGACCATATCCGTTCCCAAAACCGTATTGGCTTCAATAAACAGTTTTTTCACGGTGGCTGTGATGCGCAGGGCATTGATTCGCCGCCATGTATTTTTTTTCTCCCCCACCATCGGCGTGCTACATCCCTCTTCTGAACTCCAGCGATTTTGATATCGTCATTTTGTCCACATACTTCAAGTCGCCGCCCATAGGCACGCCCATGGCAATGCGGGTGATTTGAATATCAGCGTCTTTAAACATCCGGGTGATCAAGAGCGCTGTGGCCTCGCCGTGAACATTGGGATTGGTGGCCAAAATGAGCTCGCTGATCCGGCCTTCGCGGATGCGCTTTTGCAGTTCGCCCAGACGTAAATTTTCCGGTCCGATGCCGTCGAGCGGCGCCAGGGCTCCGTGCAAAACATGGTACAATCCGTGAAAGACGCCGCTTTCCTCAATGGCAGCCAGGGCGTCCGGTTCTTCGACCACGCAAATCACATGCTGATCGCGCGCCTGATTACTGCAGATAGAGCAGATATCCTCTTCCGTCGGATTGAGGCAGATCCGGCAGAGCCGGATTTTTCGCTTTACTTCGACCAGGCTTTCGGCCAGTTTCTCCACATCATCGGGCGTCGCCCGCAAAATGTAGTTGGCCAGCCGCGCCGCCGTTTTTTCGCCGATGCCGGGCAGCTTGGCCAGTTCCGCAATCAGGCGTTTAATCGGTTGTGCGTAAGATTTCATGCGTCCTCTACATCCCCATCCCGGGAATGCCCAAGCCCCCGGTGATTTTCGCCATTTCGGAGGACGCCATTTCCTGCGATTTGCGGATGCCTTCGTTGACTGCCGCGGCGATCAGGTCCTGCAGCATCTCGACATCTTCCGGATTGACAACTTCTTTTTCAATCTTCAGCGAAACGATTTCAAATTTCCCGTTAACCAGCACCTTGACCATTCCACCACCCGATTGGGCTTCAATGGTTCTTGTTTCCAGTTCCTGCTGCAGCCGGCCCATCTTTTCCTGCATTTTCTTGGCCTGTTTCATGATATTGCCGATGTTGTGCACCTTGATTACCCTCCCTGCTTTTTATCCGTAATTGGTTTAATATCCACAAGCTCCGCTCCCTCAAACTGTGAGAGCACTTTCTGAAAAATCGGAGAATTCATGGCCTCACGCTTGATGTCGTTTAGGGTGTTTGCTTTTGCGCTGCGGTTGGATCCGTTTATCTTCGGCGTCTCGATCGTTTTGATCGCCAGGGAGATTTTTTGCGAATAAAAAAGTTCCGCAATCCTTTCCAACTCGTCTTTCTGCGGCTTTTCCATGATGCTGTCGAGAAAAATATAACCATTCGGGAAGCCCAGTGTCAAACAGCCGTTCTCCAGCCCCAGGATTTCCGCCGCATCGATTTTAGCGCCCAGCGGCGGATTCTCCCGCTTGATAAAGCTTTTCAGATCATGGCCCGGCGCGGGCTTTGCCGTATGAACGGGCTTTACTGCTTCGGAAGCGGGGCGCGGGCCGGGAGGATCGGCTGACTCTTGCTGCGCCGCGGGGTGCGGCGGCTCGGACAACCTTATTGACGCCGGCTCGGCGACGGTTCCGTTCCGGGGCGGCGGGTCGTTAGTCTGCAGCCTGTTGGCCAGCGACTCCAGAGTCGCCAGGATTTCGCCGACAGGAAGAACCGGTTCCAAATAAGCCATCCGGACCAGGATGGTTTCAATTTTCATCCGCACTTCCTGGCTGCGGCGCAGACTGTCGGCTTCACCGAGAAGGATATCCAGGTAGCACCGCAGGGTTTCCCGCGAGATCTTGTGCGTTTGATCTTTAAGCTTCGCCACCTGTTCGGGCGCGATATCGAAGGACACACCGCCGTCCGCGGCGATTTTTACCAGCAGTAAATTGCGGAAATGTTTGAGCAGCATCGAATAAAAGTGCTTCATGTCAATGCCGGCCAGATAGGCTTCTTCCAGAATCATCAGGCAGGCGCCGGCGTTGCGGGCCATCACCGCTTCAGAAAGGCGGTAGAGGTATTTACGATCGGCCAGGCCCAGAATATCTTCCGCATCGTCGTCGGAGATGGCCAGGCCGGCATAGGAAATCACCTGATCGAAAATACTCTGGGCGTCGCGCATGCTCCCGTCGCCGGCTTCGGCGATCCAGGAAAGCGCCGCCTCGCTGATCGTGATGCCTTCTTTCGCGGCGATGACCGCGAGATTTTCCGCTATTTGCGCAAGCGATATGCGGCGAAAATCATAACACTGGCAGCGGGACAGGATGGTGGCGGGGACCTTGTGGTTTTCCGTCGTGGCAAAGATAAAAATAACGTGGCCGGGCGGTTCTTCGAGCGTTTTCAGAAGAGCATTGAACGCCTCGCGGGTCAACATATGCACTTCATCGATGATATAGATTTTGTATTTGGAAGCGGCCGGAGCAAATTTGACATTTTCACGAAGTTCACGGATTTCATCTATCCCGCGGTTGGAGGCGCCGTCGATTTCGCGAACGTCCATCGATGTCCCATCGGTGATTTCCCTGCAGTTCGGACAGATATTGCAGGGTTCGGCCGTCGGTCCTTTCTCGCAGTTGAGCGATTTGGCCAGAATCCGGGCCACCGACGTCTTGCCGACGCCCCGGGGGCCGGAAAACAGAAACGCGTGTCCGATGCGTCCCTGGCCGATCGCATTGGCTAAGGTTCGGATAACGGGCTCCTGACCCGCAACATCGTCAAATTTTTGCGGGCGAAATTTTCGGGCTAATACCAGATATTCCAATTGAACCTCATTACATTGGGTTTTTTACGCCGGGGATAATAAAATATAAATGGAGACCGGGTTTACCGCAACACACGAGGGGATTTGCTGCCGCTGCTTCCTTCCGGACCTGACGGGGTTCACAAGCCTTCGTTGTACGGGACCCGGCCATATTTCATATTATTGCCTGATCAAGACTCTTAATGGATAAATGGACAGGAATCAACCCAAATTTTGAAGACACCTGACTGAATCAAAGGGTGAGCTTTAATCCCGCTTTGCAAGACGAGCGTTAATTCTCCGTAGCTTATTACGAAACAACGACGTTCATTTCATACATCGACAGCTTACTGCGAGGTGGTTGATCCTGCTGTAATCAATGGCGGAGAGTGGGGGATTCGAACCCCCGTGGGAGCTTGTGACCCCCAAATCGATTTCGAGTCGATCCCGTTACGACCACTTCGGTAACTCTCCGATTATCTTCCTATCGTTATTCAATAGGGACGTTGAATGCCAACGTCCCTATTGGTGTTATCTGGCGGAGAGAGCGGGATTCGAACCCGCGGTACACCTTTGTGGGCATACACACGATTTCCAGTCGTGCTCCTTCGGCCACTCAGACATCTCTCCGCAATTTATTCAACTGCCGACTCGGCTCTTACCCTCTTTTCTCTAAAAAATCTACTCAAAATTTCCCCGCATTCATCCCGCAGAATTCCTTCCGACACATTCACCTGATGGTTGAAACGGTTGTCACTCAGAATCTGATAGAGAGAAACCACGGCTCCGGCTTTCGGATCGCGGGCGCCGAAAATAACCTGCCCAAGCCTTGCCTGGAGAATCGCGCCGGCACACATGACACAGGGTTCCAGCGTTACATAAAGTTTTGCTCCGGTCAGGCGGTAATTGCCGGTTTCCCGGCAGGCCATACGGATGGCCAGCATTTCGGCATGTGCGGAAGCGTCGTTAAGCGCGATGGGAGCGTTGTGCGCGCAGGCGAGAATGCGGCCGTCCTGAACCAATACCGCGCCAATCGGCACTTCATCCCCGGCAGCGGCTTTGCGCGCTTCGTCCAGGGCCAATCTCATGTACTCTTCATCTGTCAGCATGTTATATCCCGCCGTGTCTAAAATCACATTTTGGTTATCATATTGTTGATTTTGAGGCAAATGCCGTATATGATTCCACATAAGCGAGAAAAGCATGGATTCAAAAAAGATTTTTCTTTTGCCGATCATTATCTCCATCATCGGGCATGTCGCGTTGATTACCGTGAGCAGCATGGTGGACCTGCGCGACAATGTCAAAGCCGCCGAGCTTTTCACCGTGCGAATTGCACAATCCGAGCCTCAGCGGGCCGAAGAACCCGCAAAAGAGGAAAAAGCAAAACCGGTGCGTGAAAAAGTACAACCGCAAAAAAAGGAAGCCAAGCCAATCCCGGAGGGAGGACGCGAGGACACGGTAGATCTGGGTTCTTCCGATATGAAGTATGCGGGCTATCTGGCGACTCTGAAAAAAAAGATATTGCCGATCTGGATATCGGCCGAAGCATACAGGAAAAGCGAAGTCGGCGTAGTGGTCATCCTGATGTCCATTAATGCCGATGGATCATTGGCGCAGTTGCTTTTGACATCGTCCTCCGGTTCGGCAAGTCTGGATCAGGGAACCCTGGATGTCATTAATGCCGCAGCGCCCTTTGGTCCGCTGCCCGCAAAGTATGAGCTTTCGCGCCTGCACATCACCGCTTCGTTTCGCTATCAATAACGGGCGATGCGGGACAGCTTCGGTGAGATGCCCCCGGAAAATGCTCTAAAGATGCCTGATCCGGAAAACATACAGGAATTTATACATGAATGCTAAAGGCGACCCCGTTAAAGAAAGTACCGGCGCTCCGGGTATTCCCGCGAAGCAGGGAGTCAAGGAAAAAGCGGCTTCTCCCGTCACCGGCAATTCCATTGACTTCAGCAGGGACTACCCCATCCCGGAAGACCTGCTCAGGAATCTGCGCTGCGAATATTTGAGGCGCGAACTATGGGTGCCTCTGGGATTCCGCGGAGGAAAAATCATCGTCGTCGTCGACGATCCGAACGATATCATCAAGAAAGACGTGATCGAGAATGTTCTGAAGACGAAGTCGGTCGAATATTTTTCCGCATCAAAAAAGGACATCCGGAAGTTTATCGAATATTTTTATAATATCGGTGAGCCGGCGGATGAAGACGAATATTCCGCGGATGCTAACGGCGAAGTGAAAAGTGACGCCGGAAACGGCATATCCGAGACGGACGTCAATGTTGTCAGACTGGTTCATGATGCCATCAATGATGCCTATGACAGGCGGGCCTCCGACATCCATATCGAGCCGGACATCAAAGACAAAGCTGTCAACGTGCGCTTCCGGATCGACGGTGAATGCATTCATTATAAGAATTTCCCGTATGAATACCGGGCCGCAATCGTTTCCCGGATCAAGATCATGGCGGACCTGGATATTACCGAAAAACGTCTGCCGCAAGACGGTAAAATCAAATACAGGGTTCCGGGCGCCGACGAAATCGAGCTCCGGGTGGCTACGCTGCCGACACACGGCTATGTGGAAGATGTCGTTCTGCGTCTGCTGACCCGCGGGAAGATCATGACCTTTGACGAACTGAAGATGCCCGCCAAGGCCCACCATCTCTTCCAGGCCCAATTGAAAAAACCTTACGGACTCATTCTGTTGGTCGGTCCGACCGGTTCGGGGAAGACGACGACCGCCCATGCGGCGCTCCAGATCATCAACAAACCCAACATCAAGATATGGACGGCGGAGGATCCGGTGGAAATCGCGCAGCAGGGCATCCGGCAGCTGCAGGTGCATCACAAGATCGGCCTGGATTTCGCGGCGGCAATGCGGTCTTTTCTGCGCGCCGATCCCGACGTCATCATGGTCGGTGAAATGCGCGACTACGAAACGGCTAAGATGGGGATCGAGGCGTCGACAACCGGCCATCTGGTTATGAGCACGCTGCATACCAATAATGCCCCGGAAACCATCGTCCGTCTGCTCGACATGGGCATCGACCCCTTCGCCTTTGCCGATTCGCTCTTGTGCGTTCTGGCGCAGCGGCTGGTGCGCCGCCTGTGCGGCAAGTGCAAGGAAGCTTATCATCCCCCGGAGCAGGAATACGCGGAGCTTGCCCATCATTACGGAGAGAAGGCCTTTGCCGCGCTCAACCTCGCTTACACCGATAATTTCAGACTATACCGAGCAAAAGGCTGTGAAGCATGCAACAACATGGGCTACCGCGGCCGAATGGGACTCTTTGAGTTGCTCATTGCCTCCGACGACATCAAGCATATGATCATCAGCCGCAAATCCATTGCGGCTCTTCGCAAAACAGCCATGACCGAGGGAATGGAGACGCTGCTCCAGTGTGGCGTCGCCAAAGTGATCGCGGGGGAAACCGATCTGATGGAGGTCTTGAGCGTCTGCATCCGGTAAATCCGCGCGGGGCGGCGAACCGTGAGAGCCTGTTTTCCGTGAATTTCTTCTTTCACCCTTCAGGTGAATTGAACGGCCAGCATGGAGAAGTCGTCATCCAGAATATCCTGACCCCTGTAAGCCTGCATCTTGTGATAGAGGGCATCGATGTCTTCGCCGCTGCCCAGGCGGCTTTCCAGCACATAGGCTCCCAGTTCGTCCAGCGTCCACATTTCGCCGCCGGGATGGTCCACTTCGTAAACGCCGTCCGAAAAGATATACAGATGAGCGCCCGGCCCGACGGCGACAGAGCTTCCCTGATAGGTGCTTTCGGGCAGCCCGCCGATAAACAGATTGTTCGTCATCAGCTTGGTGAGCCCTCCCTCTCGTGAAACAAGGAAAGCCGGAGGATGTCCGCCGCTGGCAAAGCGCAGCTCGCGGCTGGGGCGATTGAAAACGCCATACCAGATAGTGAAGTAGAGATTGTTGTGGTGTTCCATCTGGAAGGCATCATTAAGCGTCGCCAGAACCTGCTGGGGCAACCGGAAATCCGTTTTCGGCAGTGTCTGGGAGCGGATGGCATTGAAGGCGGATACGGACAGCAGCGCCGAGCCGACTCCGTGTCCGCAGACGTCGAGAAGATACATGGCGAAGTTGTCCTCGTCGATCCAGTGATAGCCGAAGCTGTCGCCTCCCAGCTGGGCGCTCGGAAAGAAGCGCCAGGCCGTGGTGATGCTTCCCGTGGGAAGAGGTTCCGGCATGAGCGATACGACATAGTCTGCCGCCTGCGCGAGTTCGGCGGCGAGCGCCTGACGGCTGGCCAAGAGGGCGGCATACGCCTCGTTTCTCTGCAGCAGATTGATATAGCCCTGCGAATGGTAGCGGATGCGGGCGATAAGTTCAATCCGGTCCGGGAGCTTCACGAGATAGTCGTTGGCTCCGAGCTCAAACGCTTTTGCTTTCGTCACGGCCTCTTCATTGGAGGACAGAACGATCAGAGGCACATTCTTCAACTGGGGATGAACCCGGAAAAATTTTACCATGGTCAGGCCATCAATGTCCGGCATGACCAGATCCTGGAGGATGACGGTCGGGGCAAACTCGGCGGCTGTCGGGATCGCCTGCGTCGGATCCTGGCAGAATTGAAAAATGATATCGGTCTCCGGTTCGAGCATCCGCTTCACGGCTGCGCCGACAATGGCCTGATCGTCGATGAGGAGAACCTTGATCTTATGAGCCGTGAGCGTTGCGGCATGGTCCTGGCCGGACCGGGTGAAAATGGGCGTCTCTTTTTCTGGCATAATATAATTCCTTTATTTTAATTGAACCTTTCTTAGAATGGCTCCGGCGATTTCTTTCAGCGGCAGGATTTCCACCGCGCCCCCCAGTTCCACAGCTGCTGCGGGCATTCCATAGACAATGGACGTTTCTTCATCCTGGACGATGGTGTGCCAGCCCATCCTGCGGAGCGCCGTAAGTCCTTCCCCGCCGTCGCGTCCCATGCCCGTGAGGAGAATCGCCAGATCCTTCTGCGGCCAGTACTGCCGGATACTTTCAAAGAACGCATTGACGGAAGGGCGATAAGGATACTCCCGGGGATGTTCCGAATAGTGGAGGGCTTGATCCGGGCCGAAGACGAGATGATCGTTCGTTCCCGCGACGAGAACCACACCGGGGCGCGGCCGCATGCCTTCCTCGGCCAGGGCCACGGCAAGCGGCGATTGCGAGTTCAGCCATTCGGCAAGACCCTGGGCGAACTGCTGATCGACGTGCTGACAGATGACCACTGCGGCATCCAGTTTTTCAGGAAGGCCGGACAAAATGGTCGCCAGAGCCCTGGGACCTCCTGTGGAGGATCCGATCGCGATCAGGTGCGGCAGGCGCCCCGGTGCAGGCCGGCTTTTGCTGGCTTTCGGTTGAGCCGGTTGGGCTGTATTGCCGAGAAGTTTGGCCATCGTAACGACTTTTTTGAGCAGGATGTCCCGTCCCGCCACGAAACCATCGTCCTTAAGAACAGGTGTGGCGATAGCGTCGAGTGCTCCGCACCCCATAGCCTCGAAAACTTTTCCCGCCTGCCGGGCCAGAGCATCACAGAGAATCAGAATGGCGCAGGGGGCCTCCTTCATGATGTCGCAGATCAGCTGAGCGCCGTTGACATTGGCCAGGGCCAGATCGACAAGCAGCAGATCCGGCGGTTCGCGCCGGCATTTCGCGAGGAGGTCGGCCCCGCTGCCCGTGGTCCAGATTATTTTATAGTCTGTTTCCTGGGAAATGATTTGCCGGACAAGAACGAGAGCGGTTGTGTCACGATGAGCAATGGCAATCGTCAGAGGCATCAGGGGCCTCCGATCAAATCGAGGACGGCCGTCAGCAGACTCTCATCGTGAAAGCTGCCCTTCGTCAGGTAATAGTTCGCACCGGCTTCGAGGCCGCGCAGGCGGTCCTCCTCGCGATCCTTGTAAGAAACGATCATGACCGGCACGTCTTTCAGGAGCGGATCGGCTTTGACGGTGCGGACCAGTTCAATGCCGTTCATGCGGGGCATATCGACGTCGGAGATGAGGAGATCAAACGAATGGGCCGTCAGAATGTTCCAGCCGTCCACACCGTCCACGGCCGTGGTGACGTCGTAGCCGGCATTTTCCAGAAGCCGCCGCTCGACTTCGCGAACGGTGAGAGAATCATCAACGATGAGGATGCGCTTTTTTCCGGTGGGCAGGGCCTGGCGCCCCTTGCCGATTTTTTGAAGTTTTCCGGCCGTGAGAAGCTGGTGGATGGATCGCACCAGATCATCCACGTCAAAGATGACGACCGGCGAGCCGTCGTCGAGGATGGCTCCGGCGCTGATATTGGGAATCTTCCCGAGACGGCTGTCGAGCGGCCGGACGACCAGGCTTTCTTCGCCGATGACATGATCAACGACCAGACCGTAACGATTCAGACGGTCGCTGATGATAACAACCGAGAAAGTTGCGCCGGCAGCGGGTGCCGGCGGCAGTTGAAAAAGCTGGCGCGCGCCGAGGATACCGATATGTTCCCCATCCAGCGTGCAATAAGAACGGTCTTCAATCTCGCGGATATCGGTCCGCGTGAGCGACAGAACGCGGTCGATGCGCGATAACGGCAGCGCATAGGGTTCATCGCCGATGGACAAAAGCAGGGTTCTGACGACGGAGAGCGTCAGCGGCAGCTGCAGATGGAAACGAGCGCCGCGGCCGGCTTCGGCATCGACCCGCACGGTGCCTCCGACTTCATGAGCCATGTTAAAGACGACGTCGAGGCCGACGCCGCGTCCGGAAATTTCCGTCACGGTTTTGGCCGTCGAGAACCCCGGCAGGAAGAGGAATTCAAAAAGCTCCGCCCGGCTTAAGCTTCCGGCCATCTCCGGCGAGACGTAGCCTCTTTCCACCACTTTCCCCCGCAGGTCTTCTGAATTGATGCCCCGGCCGTCATCGGAGAGCGAAATGTTCAACATCCCGGCGACATGACGGGCTTCCAGGACAAGCGTTCCTTCGGCGGGTTTACCGGCCGCTTCCCGTTCGGCGGGCGTTTCCATGCCGTGGTCGATGGCATTGCGGATGAGGTGGGACAGGGGCGCTTCCAGTCTCTCCAGGATGTCACGATCGACCGGCGTGGCCTCACCGGCGATTTCGAAGCGGACCTGCTTCCCGGTTTCCCGGGCCAGATCCCGGACCATGCGCGAAAAGCCGTGCAGGCCGTCGGAAAAAGGCACCATGCGGCTCGAGATGACTTCATTGTAGAGACGATGCGCCAGATGCTCCAGTCGCCGCGAGAAGCGTTCGAACCGGATGATATCCCGGGCGACGGTCTGTTCGGCTTGGGTGACGCGGGTCAGGGTTTCCTGCAGACTATCCGAGCTTTCGTCGTCTCCATTCCCGGCTGGAGATTCCAGAGAGCGGCGAAGGGGCTTTTCCACCTCGAAGATGTCTTTTTTCAGCCGCAGCAGACTTTGATAGACTGTTTTGACGGTTTGGGATTGAACCAGACATTCACCGGCCAGAGCCATCAGACGGTTCAAGTTTTCCGCCCGGACGCGCACCAGACCACCTTCTCCTTTATCCGGCGCGGCGCGGGGGCGGATGACGGGCGAAGCGAGAGGCACAGCGCTGCTGACATCATTTGCGCCTCCCGTATCCGGTGCCGATTCGGCGCAAAGAGCGGAGTTCTTTCCCGGAGGAGGCGAAGCGGCCGCTGTTTCAATTTCCGGAGCGCCGGCAGGAGGTGGGGCGGTTAGCGCCGCTGCTGCCGGCTGCGGTCCCGGGAAGGGCTCGGGTGCCGTCGCCAATAAAACCCGCAATTGGTCCGACTGGGCCTGAATTTCGCCGGTCGCTCTTTCCAGAGCTGCGGGCAGCTCACTTACGTCCAGACGGGACAGAGCGGCAAAGAAATCATTTCCTTTAAGGAGCCGGTCCACCGCATCGGATGTCAGGGGCCGTGTCCCATGCTGGGCTGCCGACAGGACGTCTTCCATGGCATGAGCCAGAGTGACCGCGGCCGTCAACCCCACGATCCGGGCGGCCCCCTTGATGGAATGAGCGGCCCGCATGAGCGGTTCTATCCGCTCCGGCGTCTGGTCGCGCTCGGCCGTGACGAGGCCCGATTCGAGGGTCCGGGTGTTGTTTTCGAGCTCCACACGGAACAAGTCCAGCATCAGAGGGTCGATGGGCGTATGCGTGGAATCGGTCATTGATTGAGACTCCTCGTCATGGAGGGGAAAAGCCGGTCTTCGTCCAGAAGTCCCACGTTGCGGCCGCCCAGTTGAAAGATTCCCCGGGTCAGCGACCTCGCGGAACGCGACAGCGTCGCGGGAACCTCGCCCAGGTCCTCCGGGGCGACCCGATGGACCCCCAGAATCTGTTCGACGGGAAATACGAAGCGTTGCCCTTCGCGTCCGACCACCAGCATGCGTTCATGAACGACCGGCGCACGTTGTCCTTCATCCTCTGTTAGCTCCAGGAGACTGTCCAGCGAAAGACAGAGCAGAAGCTCTCCGTTGATATTGACGATCCCCCGAAAAACCCGATTAACCTTCAGCGGCAGGGTGTGAATCGGTGACGGCTCCGCCGCCTCCTGGAAGAAGATGGTTTTCAGCGCAAACCGCTCACCGGACAGGCGAAAGGCCATGACGGAAATGGTTCCGAGCCTCGCCGATTCTTTAGGCAGGGCCATGACGGGCGTCCGATCCTCCAGATAGCCCCGCGGTAAATCCTGGTCCAGGTGCTGTCTTCCGGCTGCGGCATAAACGGGGCAGCGGCGGCAGTGGATCAACAGGGCCAGTTCCGTACACGTTCCGTCGCCAAAGATTCCTTTTTCTTTCCAGCAATATTTCGCGGCACTCGGCATATTTTCTCTCACGTCGTCTTCAACTCCGCGTCTTCATCCGACCGGGTTTCCGATAACTTTCCGGCTTCCTGCGCTGCTTTTCTCAGTATCCCCGCCTGTCGTTCGGCCCTTTCCCGGTAGAGAGCCGCCTTCTTTTCGTTCCCTTTCCGCCCGCAGATAAGGCTCAGGTGGACAAGACTTTCATAGTGGCCGGGATCAAGATAAAGAGCCTTCACAAAGCAGTCTTCCGCCGTATTGAAATCGCGATCCGCCATGCGGATGACGCCCATGAGGCAGTATGTCCCGGCGGTCGGACCGAATGTGCGGACATCCTCTTCACAGAGGCGCAGGGCGCCCGCCGTATCGCCGCGATCGGCCAGTCCGCGGGCTTCCTGAAGTTTCCGGGACGAGTCAGAGGTGCCGACGGCGGTCGTGATTTGGTCGGGCCTCGCCCGGCGCTGCACTGCGCCGGCCGCGGGTGTCTGGGCCGCGGGTGTCTGGACCACGGAGGTGTACTGGGCTGCGGCGGATATCGGGCCCGCTGCATGGACGCCGGGAGGCGGGCTCTTAGCGGCCGCCGGAGGCAATTTAAGGGCTGCCGGTTTTTTTGCGGCTTTCGGCGCCGGTGATTCCAGCGGTTTGGATAAAGCAAAGGCCCGGTCCCACTGGATGGGGAGATAACCCTGCTGGCTCCAGAAAATTGTTTCCGTGTGCCCGGTGAAAAGCAGGCCGCCGGGAATAAGAAGGCCGTCAAGCAGGTCATAAACCCGGCGGCGGGCCTCCGCGGTCAGATAAATGAGCAAGTTCCTGCAGAAGATGACGGCATAAGGACCGCGCGCGGCGAGGCTGCCGGGGGATACCAGATTATCGTGAAGGAACGCGACCTGGCGGACAATCCGGTCCGTTATCCGGCGTCCGCGGCGCGTCGTCTCAAAGAACGGGGCGACGTCCTCTCCGAGGTTGCCGCGAAAGGCGCTGCTTCCATAGCAGGCCTCTCGGGCCCGGTTAAGCGCCATAAGGCTCACATCCACGGCATCGATCGAGAAGGCCTGCGGCGGGACGCCCGCGGCCAGAAGGGTCATGGCGATCGAATACGGCTCTTCACCGGTTGCGCAGGGAGCGGACAGGATGCGAAGCGGCGCTCCGGGGCAAAGATTGCGCAATTCCCGGCTGTGGCGTGCGAGATAGGTGAAGGGGCCGCGGTCGCGAAAAAACCAGGTTTCTCCGACAACCATTGCGTCGATAAACCGCTGGCGCACGTCCGGCGATGACGAGAACAATTTTTCATAGGACGCCGCATCGGACAGCCCTTCCTGGCGCATGGCCGCGGCCAGGGCGCGGCCGACGGCTTCCTTCCCCGCAGCGTCTTCCTCCATTCCGAGGGAAGCGGCGAGAAAACGCAAGATGGCGGGAGGGGTGTTCATCCGTTGCTCACCTCGGGCGGAAAAAGAGTAAACAGCAGGTCGCGGGTTAAAAGCCTTTCCATGTCCAGGACCTGCAGGGAACCTCGATCATCGAAAATCATATCTCCCAGATAGGGTGCGCCGCTCACGGAGACGACCGGTTGCTGGAGGTCTTCCTTACTGCAGCGAATCATTTCTGTAACCGCCTCCGCCAGAAGTCCCAGGATATGGGAACGGCCGTCTTCTCCTTGATAGGTGACGAGGATGATGCGCGAACTCATTCGGGGACGGGAGGAGGTGCCGGTGAGCAGAGCCGTCAGGTCCAGGACCGGCGTCAGGGTACCCCGGTAATTGAATGTTCCGGCTACTTCCGCAGGCGCATGAGGAATGGGTCTCAGGGATACAAGAGACGACACTTCGATGACTTGTTCGATATCGAGGCCGTAGCGATCCGCCCCGGCCTGAAACTGAAGTAGCAACATGGCGGCATCCGTCAGGAGCTGATTCTGAACCGGGAGACCTCTGACTGAAGCCCCTGGATGGCTTCATTGAGCTGCTCCGTCGCCAGTTTGAATTCATGAAGCGATTCCTTGGTCTGCTCCGCAGCGGTCGACAGCTGGCACATGGCTTCGTTGATTTGCTGTGCTCCCTGGGACTGGCCGTACATGCCGTCCTTCACGGCGGTAAACTGCGGACCATGGATGCGCACCTGGTCGATAATCCGCGCGAGCTGACTGCTCTGCGTGGCCACCGTTTCCACGCCGCGCCGGACTTCATCCGCGAACTTGTCCATTTCCATCACGCCCGATGAGACGGATGACTGCATTTCGGCTACGACCTGTTCGATATCCTGGGTCGCGATGGCCGTCTGATCGGCCAGCCGACTGATTTCGCGGGCGACAACGGAAAAGCCCCGCCCGAACTCGCCTGCTTTTTCGGCTTCGATGGCGGCGTTGAGCGACAGTAGGTTCGTCTGGTCGGAAATTTTATTGATCGTGGTGACCACGTGAGAAATCTTGTTGGCCCGGTCATTGATGACGGCGAGCTTGGACGAGATGGACGATGTGGCCTTGACCAGTTCGCGCATGGCTACTTCCATGCGGGAGAGGTCTTTGCGGCCCGATTCGGCCATGCCGATCGTTTCATTCAGGGAGACGTTGACTCCCTCCATGGTCTGGGCCAGATCATCGGCCGTCGCGGAAATCTCTCGGCTGGTGGCCGTAACTTCGGTGGTGGATGCCGCCTGCTGGGCGACAGTCGCCTCCAGTTCGCGCGCCGAGGCGGCGATCTCCGTGGCGGATGTCGTCACCTGGATACCCGACCGGTGGACCTGGCCGATGAGCGAATCGAGGTTGCCGGTCATCGTTTCAAAAGCTTCAAGGAGGTTGCCGGTTTCATCCCCCGATTGGATGATCCGCGCCGCTTCCGGTTTGGCCAATTCTTCGCGCGTCTGCTGGAGGTCGCCCACGGCGATTTTCTGGGCCAGCCTGGTCGTGAGTCCAAGCGGGTGCGTGAGACGGCGCGCCAGGGTGTAGGCGAGCCACACGGATAGAAGAATGACCACCACACCGGCCCCGACGAGCTTCACAAAAAGTGATTTGATCATATCATGGACGCGGCCGATCGGACCGAAGAAATCATCCTCGTAGGTTCCCGCCACGATAACCCAGTCAAAGGGCTCAAAGTAAATGACGGATGAGATTTTCTTGCGCGGATGGGGTTCACCCGGATTCTGCCAGACGTATTCATGATAAAAAGACTCGCCCCTGGGCTGCGCGAGAGCCTTGGTGATCAGCATCTGAATAATGGCCTGGCCGTGGATGTCCTTTTGCTCCCAGATATTTTCGCCGTCGCGCTTGCCGTCTTTGGAGATGATATACCGGCCCCGGTGCTCGCCTTTGCCGCCGACAACGCCCACATAACCCATCTTTCCCACTTTCATTCCCATGATCGCTTTGCGCAGCGAGGAAACGGCTTCCAGTTTTTCGCCGACATAGAGCATGCCGATAATTTTGCCCGTCTTGTCCATGACGGGTTCATAGGCCGTCAAATACCAGGTATTGACCACGTAGGCCAGTCCCCGGTAGGACTGCCCCTTCAAGACCGCCGCAATCACCGCGTTGGCTGAACCGTCCGGCATCACGGCCGGAATATAGGTGCCGATGGCCCGCTTCTTTTCCGCATCCAATACGTTGGTGGCCACCCGCAGCATATCGCCGTGTTCATTCATGCGCTGGAAGATCGTGCAGGTGATGCCGACCAGATGTTTAACCTCATCCACGACGGGCGTTGTCGCATTCGGATTACGATTCTGTCCGAGCCAGACGCCGCCCGCCATCAACCGGGGCAGCTCGATCTTCTGCGATTGCCTCGTGATCTGATTGACGGCGTCCCAGTCGACCTTTTCTTTTCCTATGTCGAGGCCCTTATGCTGTTTGAGAATATTTCCGGCGACGTTCAGGCCGTTGTTGATTTTTTTTTGGATGAGATCATTGGATGTTTCGCACAGTCCGTAGACGTCCTTGGCGATTTGGGCCATGTTGGCCATCGCCACGTCGCCGAGTTCCTTCGAGGCCAGCTCCGAAACGGAAGACTGGAATGATCCCATCAAGATGATCATGACAACGACGGGTAAAATGGCGGCCAGCACCGCAAGGCCGATAATCTTGCGCTTGAGAGTCATTTTCATCATGACGACACGTCCTTAGTGAAGTGGGGGAAAGTATAGGGAACACGGTTGGCTCTGTCAAGGAAATCTTGGAAATCCTTGGGACAAAGTCTCTCTCATCGGGAATGGCGCTCCGGCAAAAAGTGAATATCCGCAAAGCGGTCGCCGCGGATAACGCCGGACTTACGGACCGAGACTTTCTTCGGCGGGAAGATCAAAACTCCCGGCCGCGGATAAACTTGACCGCCCGGCATGCGCCGGGCAGGAGCTGTCGGTATTAAAAAGTTCCCTGACGGATGCGAGTGTTAGAATTCCGCGCTGCGGATGAACTTCACGGCGTTTTGAAAAATCACAAGTCCCTGGCCATCTTCGGGAAGGTCCTCACGTGTCCAGCGGGGGTGGTTGGTGCGATGCAGAAACGCTTCGGGATGGGGCATCAGGCCGAAGAGCCGGCCGGTTTCGTTGCAAATGCCGGCAATGGCATGGGTCGAACCGTTGGGGTTTTGCGGGTAGTCCATCGTGACTGCGCCCTGTGGATCGCAGTACTGAAACGCAACCAGATTTTTCTTTTCTATTTCTTCGAGGATGGCGGAACTCTCCGGAACAAATTTCCCTTCGCCGTGACGGACCGGAAAATAAACCTGATCGATGCCGTCCGTGAAGACGCAGGGACTTTGCACGTTGGCTTTGAGATACACCCAGCGGTCCTCGAATCGCCCCGAGTCATTGAACGTCAGCGTCGTGCTCTGCTTGGTGAAGTTTGCCGCAAGCGCGGGCAGCAGCCCCAGCTTGACCATCAGCTGGAATCCGTTGCAGACGCCCAGAATCAGCCCGCCGGTTCTGATGAATTTCAACAGTTCGAAGATGAGCATTTCGCCGGCTCCGGCAATCGGCGCATGGAGAAAACGATTGGCCCCGGCCTTGGCCGAGCCCAGGTCGTCGCCGTCCAGGAATCCGCCCGGCAGGTTCAGAAAGTTGTAATCCAGCAGGCGCTTTTCTCCGAAAAGCAATTCGCTTAAATGCACGATGTCGACTTTGTCGGCCCCCGCGAGCCGGCAGGCGTGCGCCATTTCCATTTCGCAGTTGGTGCCGTTGCCGGTGAGGACGATCGCTTTGACTTTGTTGGCCATGGTATTCATCCTGTCTAAAAATTAAGCGGCTTTTGCCACGTTTCTTTGAGCTTGCCGATTTTCTCTTTGATGATCGTTTTGCCGGAAAGACCGCTCACCTGAAGCAGTCCGTCGTTGGCGACAAAACCGATTTCGCTGGTAATGTTCCCCGCCATGATCTTTTCAAACTTTGCTTTATGCTTCGGATGAATCGTTGCGACAAAGCGGCTCGCCGTTTCGGAAAATAAAATATAGTCGTCACGCTTCCCGCCGCGATAGGGAACATCCCTCAAATCGACATTCAGGCCGAAACCTCCGGCAAACGCAGTTTCCGCAAGCGCAACACCCAATCCTCCGTCGGAGCAGTCATGGCACGAAGCGACCAGGCCTGCCCGAATCGCTTTGCCGAGCGCCCGGTAGAGCTTCAGGGCTTTTTTGGCATTGACCTGCGGAACGTTGTTGCCCACCGCGCCTTGCAGGGCGAACCATTCGGAGCCGC
>SBEK01000243.1 GCA_009668925.1 Deltaproteobacteria bacterium | reverse complement strand
CGGGAACATTTTCGCGGGTGCGTTCCGTGAAGATGGGATCGAGTCCGCGTGTGAGGAGACCCGCGATGGGGAAGGCGGCATCTTCAGCCATGACGACAAGTCTCGCGTCCAAAATAACGTTGATGCCGAAATATTCAACCCAGGTATGATGGTTGACAACGAGGAAGAAAGGACGTTCGGGAATCTTTCCTTCACCGAACAGGCGAATGCCGAAAAGGCCGCGCATGGTTGAAACCCAGCGGCGGGATATCCTTTTGGCCCATTTCTTTCTCGTTTGCGGCTGACCGAGGGTGGCAAGATAAAGAGCGCGCATCCCGGTGTAGCAGACGAGCGTCCAGAGGATCAAGGCCAGCGAACGGGAAATGACGCGCAGAAATCTCGGGCAGTTTCCCCCCGCGAAGACCCAGCCGCCGACAAGATATTCTCCGGAACAGGGAGATTCTGACGTGGATGTTTGCACGATATCAGTGACTCCTCATTTCCGCCCCCGATAAGCACCGCGCCGGGGAAAAAAAACCGGTCCGTTTCTACCAGCGTCAGGCCATTTCGAAGGGATCGGGAAGATTTTCCGGCCTTTTCAGGAGATCGTCCGGGTTTTGTATCAGGTCGCGCACCATGCCGAGGGCCGTCGCAAAATTGAATCCGCCCGTGATGCGCTGATCGATGCTGAAAGAGATATCCATCACCTGTTCAATCTCGATTTCGCCGCGGTCGTTCACGGCGGGCTCCTTTTTGATGAGGCCGGTAACAATAAAGAAGGAGGCGTTACCCCACTCGAACATGGGATGAAAAATCGTGTCCAGATCGATGCTGCCCAGATTGGCCAGAAAAGCGCTCGCATACATGCTGTCCTTCTTGATGTACCAGCCGGGCAGAAGCCCGAAATAATCGAGAATGCGCGCCGAACGCATGAAGGCGCGGATCAGGAAGCGGGGCAAAGAAGTGATCAGATCCGCCAGTTTCTCGTCATGAGATGTCTTTGCGGATTTGGTGCCCCGAACGATGGCGTTTACCTGCCCGGCAATCGTTTCGACGGTGGAGTAAGGATCGAAGGTCATCTTCACGATCGTTTCCGTCGACCGTTCGGCCATTTCTCTTCTCACGACAAAGGACAGGTCGATGGTTCGCCGCTGATAATATCGCCGGCCGGACACAAATCGGTTCAGTTGAGGGTATGAGGCGAACATGCGCACGGCGCACGCCAGGATGACGTGGAATAGGGTCAACTTGTCCTTGCGTCCGGCGTTCACGCGGTCAAGCCACGCCAGCGTCGTGGCGATTTTTGCCCGCCGCGAAACGAAAACCGTGGATTCCATACGGCTGGGCATCATATACGGCCACATCTTGCGAAAACCGCTTATCCTGGTAAGCAGGACTCCATCCGGACGATCGTGAATGATCATGTTTTCTCCTGTGGGAAATTGAGTTTTATTGCTGCGCAGAATAGGGAATAACGCTTTTTCTGTCAATGAAAAACCAAATATGCAAAACCTGACGCCCGGTAAGATATCCGGATATCATTGAATACTTCCGGGTTTTCGGTACCAGACAATTCAAGAAATATAGTGCGTTAATTGCCTTGACCCCTGCCATAAAATACTTTAGACGATTCTGTATGCATGCACGATCGACAATAGTAGCCGAGAATGGTTCACAATCGGCTATCCGTCGTTAAGTGAAGGGATATGTCTCCTAAAGCTAAGAAAATCCGTTTAGATCAGTTGCTCGTAATGCGCAACCTTGCGCCGACGATTCCCAAAGCACAGGCGCTTATTCTGGCGAGAACCGTAAAAGTGGATCATGCCGTCCTGGACAGGGCGGATGTACTGGTATCGGCCGATGCCGAAATTCAAATGAAGAGCGAAGATCACCCTTATGTAAGCCGCGGCGGTTGGAAGCTAAAAGGGGCATTGGAATGCTTCGCGATGTCGGTGAAGGGAGAAGCGGTGCTGGACGTCGGGGCATCGACGGGTGGTTTCACCGACTGTCTGCTGGATGCGGGAGCAAGGCGCGTGTTTGCCGTAGATGTCGGATACGGACAATTGGCCTGGAAGCTGCGCAGCGACCCGCGCGTCGTGGTCATCGAACGCACGAATATTCGGCATTATGATGGATCCGGCCTGGATGAAAAACCAACGCTGGCCGTCATCGACGTCTCTTTTATTTCGCTTAAGACCGTTATCCCGGCCGTAGAGAGACTCATCGCGGATCCGGGACGGATTTTGGCTCTGATCAAGCCGCAATTCGAGGCGCGGCGCGACGAAATCGGCAAGAACGGAGTCGTGGAAAATATGTCGGTTCGCGACCGCATCGTCGAGGATATCCGCCGGTTTTGCGAATCCCGCAATCTGCATGTCGCAGGAACCTGTGAATCCCCGCTCCTGGGACCAGCGGGCAACAAAGAATTTTTTATACTTGCTTACAAAGTTTAACTAAAATGGAAATCAAGCTGGCCAAAACAGCCGGGTTTTGCATGGGCGTGCGCAGAGCCGTCGATGCCGTATTGGATATTGCCCAGCATGAAAAGGGCAGGCGGATTTATACCTACGGCCCTCTGATCCATAATCCGCAGACCATTGACCTATTGAAAAAGCGCGGGATTACGGCGATTGAAAACATCGCGGAAATCAGCGATTGCGCCAACGCCGTTTTGGTGATCCGCGCTCACGGCATTGCGCCTGATGAAAGAAAGAAACTGAAGCAAAGCGGCGTCAAAATCATAGACGCGACATGTCCGAAAGTTGCTTATGTACAGGCCACTATCAAAAAGCATTCCGCTTTGGACTACACAGTCGTTATCGCCGGGGACCGCAAACATCCTGAGGTAGATGGTCTGTGGGGCTATACGGAAGGCCGCGGTATTATCGTCTCCACGCTTGAGGATGCGGAAAAATTGCCTTTTATGGAAAAGGTCTGCATCGTTGCCCAAACAACCCAGGATATTGATCATTATGCCGAGATCGTCGGAATAATTAAGAAGAAAAGTCCGCAGGCCATTGTTTTCAATACGATCTGTTCGTCCACGGAAAGACGGCAGGAAGAGATTATCGCACTCGCCACCGAAATGGATGCCCTCTTCGTCGTCGGCGGCAAAAACAGCGCCAATACATGCCGACTCGCCGATTTGGCTCAAAAGCAAAACACGCCGACATTCCACATCGAGACGGCCAATGAAATAGGCAATATCAATCTGACGCCGTATAAGCGCATTGGTGTTTCGGCCGGCGCCTCCACACCGAACTGGATTATCGACCAGGTTATGGACAGCATAACGGACGGCTATGGTGTGCCATACAAACAAGCAGGCTACCTGCATAAACTATGGCTGTGGGCCGTCAAAACAGATTTTTATTCGGCCCTGGGAGCAGGATGCCTTGCCCTGGCCTGCATGATTTTGCAGAAGATGCCGGTAGATATCCCGTCAATTGCTATTGCTTCTTTTTTTGTTTATGCGATGCATGTCCTCAATCGGCTGATGAGCTCCAAAGAATCGGGGTTAATCGGTTCTTTCCGTGAAATATCGTATGCAAAACATGAAACCTATTATCGCCTGGCGGCTGTTGTCTCCCTGCTGATCGCCCTGGCCTTGTCCCTGATGAATCGTCTGCTTTCCTTCTTACTCCTCTTCTTCATCTCGCTCGCCGGGGTTCTGTACAACATGAAGATTCTGCCTGGAGCGGGACGTTTTCAGCGATTGAAGGATATCCCCGGGTCAAAGAACGTATTTATGGCTTCGGCCTGGGGTGTGGTTACAGCCGTATTGCCGGCATTGAACAATGACCAGATTTTTAACGCGGCGACGGCGGTCGCTTTTTGTTTCACTTTTACGCTCGTCTTTATCCGATCGGCTATGTCGGATATCATGGATATCCAAAGCGACAAACTCCTGGGACGGGAGACGATCCCCGTCGTAATCGGTAAGAAAAAAACTCTGGTTTTATTGAAAATGATCGTTTTGATAT
>SBEK01000242.1 GCA_009668925.1 Deltaproteobacteria bacterium | reverse complement strand
TTCTCGAAATGGTGATAATCTTTCGGCTGCTCAAAATTTCCGCCCCAGTGCCAGCCGCGTCTGATAAATTCCTGCACGATCGGATGAGATGAACTGAAGGCGCCTTTGTTCCTGGGGCGATAAACAGCCCCTTCGGGGGCGATGATGCCGGCGGGATAAATGACGGGATTCTGAACGGGATTGATGTCGAGCGCCCTGCCGAAGGCGTGTAGGGAAAGTTTGTTGGTGTCCGCGATGACGCGGAAGTTGAAGGCGGAGGAATTGTTGTCCGCCATGGAATCGCCGTCCTCCCAGTGATAGGCGGCAATCGGAATCACTTTGCCCACAGGAAATCTTAATTTTTCAATCAGCTTGAATATCTCGTAGATGTCGTCTTCCAGGCGGGCGTCGGCGACAATTTGTCCCTGATGGCGCAGACCGTCAAAGGAGATGTAAGTCACATCGATGAGCGACAGCGAATCAATGATCTCGAGAGGCGCGAGACTGCCTTCGACTGCTTCGGCGAAGCTCATAGCGCTGTCGATGATGATCTCGTGATTTTTGTTCGTCATAATTATCCTTATAAAAACCTGTTGCGAAGAGTGCGGTCATGCTGTCCGACGAAGCGGCCGCAGGCCATCCGGAGATGATTTCAACCGTTTTGCCTGAAAGGCGGTTTGTTGAAAAGTTATTGTAAAGCCGCTTCCGTAATCCTGGCGAGCGTCTCCTGATCCAGGGAAACTTCCCGGTAAAGGTTGCGCAGGCCGGCGCAATCCATTCGTTCGAAATCAATCCATTGCGGTGTGACGACGACTCCCGCCATATCGACGGCTCCGGGAGAGATAAATATTTTCCCGTCGCCCTTTGCATAGTAGGCGTCCGGGCGGTGCTTCCGGCGCAGGAAAATCGCGAGCAGCCAGTGGTCCTGGTCGTAGACGCACAGGATGTTCATGAGCGGCTCATCCGGAGTGGCGAGCACATTTTGAAAAGCGCGCAAAACTTTCAAAAAGTGTGCGTAGAGCCCTTCGGCATTGGAGGACGTAAGCACAATGACCGAGCGATCGGCCCCGTCGCTGACGCCATAGCCAACACCGGCCGCTTCTCCGAGCAGCGGAAGCTTCTTGAGCTCAGTAAGATAGGGGAGGGCGTCGGCGGGCGCCATTTGAAAATGCAAATGGTCGGGGGCGGAGGCCCCGCAGGCCGGACCGTTGTAAAATGCCGTGTAGTCCGGCGCCGCATCGGCCGCCAGCGTAAGCAGCGCCGGCAGAGACGTTATGATTTCCTGTTCGATATGCCGGCGGCTGACGATCGTAAAATGATGGTGAAAAATCGGTGCGGGGTTGCACAGAATCAGGAAATCGCCGCGGTACACGATGCCTTTCTGCCCGGCCGGAAGGCTTCCGGCGCACAAAAAGCAGGGCCTCCTCCTGATTGATTCCGCATCCACGGCCGCGCCGCTCGACAGCGCCCGCCCGGGATTAAACTGCAGCGTGACGCCGTAGCGGCCGCAGGGAAGTGTTTTTTCACTTACCCGGGCCAGATCACGGCAGGCGGCGGCCAACTGCGGCCAGCTCTTTTTCTGGGATATAAACAAATCATCGCACAGCGGGGAAAGAGCCGGATGATCCGGCGTCGGAAACCGGGCAAAGATCTGATCGGGCGTTTCCGTCTTTCTTGCCGGGACCGACAAGCCCGCGCGAAGCGCCCGGCACTCGGGGGAATTGCTGTTCATGATCTGCCGGGCCTGAATTTCCATGGTCCGCAGCCGGTCTTTATAACAATCGTTGCGATTTTGTTTTTCGACGGAAAGGCCGGCATCGGTATTATTTTTCCAGCGGCGGCACAGATACAGACTCTCGTAGATCCGGCCGATCCGGTAATCGCGCGACAGCCGCAGCGCCAGCGCATAATCCTCTCCATAACTCACGTTCGGAAAGCCGAAGCGGCGGACAACGGCTGTGTCAAAGGCGCGCGGTGCGCCCATTCCGTTGACGCGCAGCAGGTTGTTGTGGCCGTTTCCGGGCGTCCATTCGCGGTGGTCGATAAGGCCGGGGGGAATGGGCCTGAGCTTTTCATTGACCAGCGTGTAGGAACCGGCAATCATCGCGTAATGGCCGCGGCTGAGAACGTGAATGATCTTTTGCAGGCTGCGCGGCGAGCTGTAGAGATCGTCGGAATCGAGCTGAACGGCGTACCGGCCGCAGTGGGGCGAATGGATCGCTTCATTCCAGCAGCCGCCGATGCCCAGATCGCGCCTGACGGGAATGATGTGCTGCACGTGGGGATATTCGGCTGCAAATTTTTTCAGGATGCCCGTTGTTCCGTCCGTGGAATGGTTGTCCACAACCAGGATGTTGAAGGGAAAGTCAGTCTTTTGCCCCAGTGCGCTTGTGAGCGCATCGGCGATGGTTTCTTTCCGGTTGCGCACCGGAATAACGACGCTGGCTTTCCAGAGTGCATCTTCGTGCACGTCCGGCGCCAGCCCGGTTCGCGCCGGCAGGTGCGCCCCGATTCGTTTCAAGTGCGCGGTCGCGATTTTTTCCAGTCTGCTCTGCCTCCGGGCATTCTCCCTGGCGACATAGGCAAACTGCGCCTCCGCCGGCCGGCCGGCTTTCTTGGCGGATTTGAGCTTTCCAAGAGACGCGGCGTATGAAAATTCCGGGACGTGGAGCAGTAAATGGTCGGTGGAAATTTTCAGGCGCAAATCATACAGAGCGGCTTCAGGGTCGGAGGGCAGAGCCCCGTACTTTGCCAGAGCCGTTTTAGCGGTCGGGACCGAAAGGATAAAGAAGGGACCGAAGTCGAAATTGTCGCGGATCGAGCCCGGTTGGCAATCCAGGAGCGGGTGCGCGACGAGGCGTCCGCCGTTTGTGTCCTGGTAATCCGAATAAATCATGCCGGCGCGGGTATCGCGGGCGAGGTCCAGGAGTCTTCGCAATGCCCGGCCGTCACAGTCGACATCCACCGCGGAATCCAGCACAAAAAGAAAATCGGACTTAAGCGTGTTGATGAAGAGCGACGGCTTGTGCACTGCTCCGGCCCGGACACCGCTTACGGGCCAGGCGTCCCGGGCTTGCCGCTCGTCGGCCGCACCCCAGAGGAAAAAGCGCCCCCATCTGTATACGGAAGGTTTCATGAAAGCTCGCGCCGGTCGTTAAAAATTAGCCATCATCATGTTAAAAGCTTTTTCCGCCGTATCGGCGGACAATTTGGCCAGCGCCCGTTTGCGGGTGGCGGGCAGCAAATTAATATCATCCTGCAGTTCGTAATCAACGGTCATACTGACATTGCGGGACGACCAGAGCATCTTGCCGCTTTCTTTCTCCCGGAAGGAGACCTCGAGGATGACGGTCATCCGCTCTTCCGCGGCCAGGATGCTCTTCCGGTAAGAAAGCGCCAATGTCGTGAGGTTGAGGATTTTGCCGCTGATGACGGCATCCGCCTGTTCCATGTCCGCAACGGTCTTGAAGCGGCTGTATTGAAGGATGTGGTCGATGAACGCCGTCCGCATGAAATTTTCGATTTCCGCCTGAGCGGTTTTGTTGGCGAAGGGTTCGACATAAATGGTCTTGACGCGGGCATCGATGTGCTCCCCCTGAGGCGCAAAGGCGTAGCCGCAGCCCAGGACGACCGAAACCAAGCCCACCAGCACAACCCATTTAATTTTAAAAAATAGATCTTGCATTTTCACAAATTTCCGCAAACTCATTGCGCAACGACGATGTTCACCAGTTTTTTCGGTACATAAATAATCTTCAGGATCTTGGCGCCCTTAAGCATGGCCGTGATTTTTTCATCCGCCTGAGCGTCCGCCTTGATTTTCTCCGGGTCCTCATCCACGGGCAGAGTCATCCGGCTCCTGAGTTTGCCGTTGATTTGAACGACGATCGTCATTTCCTCCTCGCTGGCGATCGCGGGATCAAAGTCCGGCCAGGAAGCATCGGCCACGGAGGCGCCGTGCCCCAGCATCTGCCAGAGTTCTTCCGTG
>SBEK01000036.1 GCA_009668925.1 Deltaproteobacteria bacterium | reverse complement strand
ATGCGGTTGGGGCCGCCTACCGCCAGGTGATTGAACCCCGCCGCTATCCGGCGGCGGTTTTATTCCTGGAAATGCCGGGCGCGGACGTTGATGTCAATGTTCATCCCGCCAAGCTGGAGGTCCGCTTCCGGAATTCCCGGGAGATTTATGATCTCATCTCGAAGACCGTGGCCAAAAGCCTCGCCGGCACACACATCACAGGCGACGCGCTGGCGTATCGTCTGGCGCCCCGGGAATCGTCATCCGTTTCCTCCGGATTCTGGAGGCCCAAGGATTCTTATTCATCCGCCTCGCGGCCGCGGGAGGTTTACTCCCGGCAGAATCTGCAACGGGCGATTGCAGAGGATTTGTTTGCGCGCGCGGACGCTCCGGCGGACAACGCTCTCCGGATTGAAGACGGCTCCCCGGGAGAGCCCGTTACCTTTGCAAACCGCAGCTATCTGGGCCAGTTTGCCGGAACGTACCTGGTCTTCGGCGGCGCGGAAGGCCTGATGCTGGTGGACCAGCACGCAGCGCATGAAAGGATTATCCTGGAGCGTTTGAAAAAGGCAACCGCGGAAAAAGCAGCCAGTCAGCCGTTGCTCATACCGGAAGTGGTCGGCATCCATCCGGCCCGGCTTGGCCTTTTCGAAAGCGCACTTTCCACCCTCAAGGATATCGGGCTGGAACTGGAAATTTTCGGACGGGATGCCATCGTGGTGAAGGCCGTACCGGCGTGCCTGCCGCAGGTTTTACCTTCCGAGATTATTTCCGATCTTGCCGACCAATTGGCTGATGATCAGAAAAATCCGTCGCTCCAGGAGCTGAGGGAAAAGATTCTGGCCGGGCTGGCCTGCCGCGCGGCGATCAAGGCCAATGCGGTTCTTTCGACGGAAGAAGTCGCGGCTCTGTGCCGGGATCTGGAAAAAACGCCGTACAACGCAACCTGTCCGCATGGACGTCCGATCAGTGTGCAATTTTCTCTTTATGAAATCGAAAGAATGTTTAAACGAAAATAAGGCGCGCAAGATCCCGCTGGTCGTCATCTGCTCGCCCACGGCGACGGGGAAAACCCGCCTGGCCCTCGATCTGGCCCGGCAAAGCGCCGGCGAAATCATCAACGCGGATTCGCTGCAGGTCTATCGCTATCTGGACATCGGCACGGCCAAGCCCACAGCCGATGAGCAGCGAAAGGTGGCACATCATTTAATCGACGTCGTGGATCCGGATCAGGACTTCAACGCGGCCCTCTATACGGAGCAGGCAAGGTCGGTCATTGAAAAAATGACCGAGGAACATAAACCGGCGTTTGTCGTCGGCGGAACCGGCCTGTATATCCGGGCGCTCCTGCAGGGGATTATCGACACCCCGCCGGTTGATGAAAATATCCGCAATTACTATCGCGGGATTCGTGATCGTCTGGGCAAAGAACATCTGTTCGGGCTGCTTCGCGAAAGAGATCCCCGGGCGGCGGCGCGAATCAATCCCCATGATGCCGTACGCGTGATCCGGGCCCTCGAAGTCCTCGAACAAAGCGGCCAATCCATCGTCGCGCTGCAGGAGCGTCATGCCTTTGCCGATTGCCCTTATGACGTCTGCAAAATTGGCCTGCACATCGAGCGCTCCGAATTAAAGAAGCGGATTGCCCGGAGAACATCGCAAATGCTGGAGGCTGGGCTTGTCGAAGAGGTGAGGGGGATTTTATCGCGGGGATATGATGAAGGACTCAAACCGCTGCAATCGCTGGGATATAAGCAGGTCATCGAATTCATCCGGGGAAAGTACGACCGGGACAAGATGGTGGAGATGATCAATCGGGAGACATGGCAATACTCCAAAAGACAGATGACGTGGTTTGCGGCGGATAAATCGCTAAAGTGGTTTGCGCCGGGTGAATCCGACGCCGTCCGGGAAACCATCGACGCGTTTGGGCGGGAAAGGTGACGTTTTAAAAGGCTTGACAAATCGGCAAAATGCGCGCCCGACCCGCTTGTCGTGCAGCAATATTGACTTGACTTAAAAGGGCACTAAAGCTAGTTAGGAAGTGCATTTTTAACGTACAATCGATTAAAAAATTAAGGATGCACACCTTTTAGAAAAAAAGAAAGGAGCAGCATATGTTTCATTCTCATCGCAGGAATAAAGGTCTTCTTCTTGTCGTCTTTATCGTGGGCATTTTATGGATTGCCGGTTGCGGACAGGCTCCCCGCATTCCGGTCAGTCAATTGGATACGCCGGAGCACCATGTTTTCACAGGGATGAGGCTTCTGGACCAGGGCAAGTATGCCGATGCCCAGAGGGAGTTCGAACTGGCACTGCAATTGGACAGAAAATATTCTAAAGCTTATACCGGTCTGGGATTGGTCAAGACCTATACCGCCGATTTTAAGGGAGCCCTGGAGAATCTGGAGCAGGGGGCCAAATACGCCAAGGCGGATGAAGAAATACTGTTTGGCCATGTCAGTATGATCCGCTACCAAACGCAAAGCAAACTGGAAAAGAAATGGCTGGATATCTGCAAGGATGAATTTGATGCGGCCGTGAAACGCGATCCGAAGCATTCCGCCGCTTATTATTTTATGGGCCTCGCTTACAAACAGGCTTACGATTTCAATGCCGCGGGCCTGATGTTCACCAGGGTTTTGGAATTGAAAGCGGATTATGTGGCGCAGGCGGACCAGGAGTGGAATTTTATCCAGAAAGTTCAGCGGGCGATGCCCGGTTCAGTGACGGGCAAGCAGATTGCACTGGTGGAGCGGATTTCCCGGGCGGACGCCGCGGCGCTGTTTATGGAAGAATTAAGAATTGATGTTCTTTACAAAAAGAGAACGCCGAAAAAATTCGATACCTCTTTTAAAGATCCGGAAAAGGCCGCCGGGCAGGCCAAGGCCGTCACCGCGACGGCCAAAGACATTGCCGATCATCCGCTGAAAGCGGACATCGAAGGCATTCTCGAAATCGGCGTGCGCGGACTGGAAAATTACCCCGACGGTAATTTCCATCCGGGCGAGATCATCACGCGCGCCGCCTATGCCATGATGCTGGAAGACATCCTGATCAAGGTAACCGGCGACAACGCCCTGGCCACCCGGTATATCGGATCCGCATCGCCTTTTCCCGATCTGCGGGCGGACCTGCCTTATTTTAACGCCGTCATGGTGGTGACGTCCCGCGGCATCATGCAGGCCAAGGACATGACCACCGGCGAGTTTGCCCCGGTCAGATCCGTGGCCGGTGTGGATGCGCTTTTGATTATCCGGAAAATGAAGGAAGAATTGAAATTCAATTAGTCGTCGCCGAATAGCAGGCTACCGGAGGCGGGACATTTTTTGGTCCCGCCTTCAATTTTGAGCCCGGAAGACGATCCGAGAGAAGTCAGAAAGGGCGCAAGCCCTTTTCGAGTATTGATAGATGGGAGAAAAATATTTCATGGTCACAAGAGAGTTAGGCAAGGCGTTTGAACCGGCCCAGGCCGAAGGAAGATTATATGATTACTGGCTCGCGAATAAGTACTTTCACGCCCAGGATGAAAGTGATGCCCCGGCTTTTTCCATCGTCATCCCGCCGCCGAACGTCACCGGGATGCTGCATATGGGGCATGCGCTCAATAACACGCTTCAGGATATCATCATCCGCTTCAAAAGGATGCAGGGATACAATACCCTTTGGATGCCGGGCATGGACCACGCGGGCATCGCGACCCAGAATGTGGTGGAGCAACAATTGAGGAAAGAAGGGCTGTCGCGTCATGACCTGGGGCGCGAGAAATTCATCGCCCGCGTGTGGGAATGGAAAGAAAAATACGGCGGCGTGATCATCAATCAGCTGAAGCGCCTGGGGTGCTCCTGCGATTGGGACCGCGAACGCTTTACCATGGACGAAGGTCTTTCCCAGGCGGTCAGGGAAGTCTTTGTCCGATTGTACAACGAAGGCATGATTTACCAGGGCGATTATATCGTCAACTGGTGCCCGCGCTGTCATACCGCCATTTCCGATCTGGAAGTCGAATTCAAGCAGGATCAAAGCTTTCTGTGGAATATCCGTTATCCGCTTGCGGACGGCAGCGGCGATATCGTGGTGGCCACGACGAGGCCGGAGACGATGCTCGGGGACACGGCCGTGGCCGTCAACCCCGCCGACGCGCGCTACACGGACAAAGTCGGCAAGTCCGTTATTTTGCCGCTTATGAATAAGCAGATTCCCATCATCGCCGATGACTATGTGACGATGGATTTCGGTTCGGGCGCGGTCAAGATCACCCCCGGTTCCGACCCCAACGATTTTGCCATGGCCCAGCGCCATAGCCTGGAAATTATTTCCATCATGGACGGCCACGGCATCATCAACGAACACGGCGGCCCGTATAAGGGGCAGGACCGCTATGAAGCGCGCCGGAATGTTGTCGCCGATCTGGAAAAAGGCGGATACATGGTGGGGACGGAACCCTATGCGCATAATGTCGGACAGTGCTACCGCTGCAAAACGGACATCGAACCGATGGTGTCCAAGCAGTGGTTCGTCAAGATTAAACCGCTGGCCAAACAAGCCATTGCCGCTGTGACCAAAAAGAAGACGAAGATCGTACCTGCATCGTGGGAGGCGACCTATTTTGACTGGATGAATAACATCCGCGACTGGTGCATCTCCCGGCAGTTGTGGTGGGGGCACCGCATTCCGGTCTGGTATTGCGGCGAGTGCGGCAAAGTGATCGTTTCCACCGTTGATCCGGATAAATGTCCGGTCTGCGACGGCTCTTCCCTCAGGCAGGATGAAGACGTCCTCGATACCTGGTTCAGTTCGGCGCTCTGGCCGTTTACCACGCTGGGCTGGCCCCGGAGAACCAAAGCGCTCAAAACATTTTACCCGACGTCGCTTCTGATCACCGGCTTCGATATTCTCTTTTTCTGGGTGGCCCGCATGATGATGATGGGCCTCTACGTCATGAAAGACGTGCCCTTTAAAGATGTTTATCTTCATGCGCTCGTCCGCGATGAAAAGGGCGAGAAGATGAGCAAGTCCAAAGGCAACAGCATCGATCCGCTCGTCATGATCGATCAGTACGGAACGGATGCTTTTCGCTTTACGCTGGCGGCGTACACGGCTCAGGGGCGTGACGTCCGCATGTCGCCGGAGCGCATTGAAGGCTACAAATTTTTTGTCAACAAAATATGGAACGCAGCCAAACTCACCCTTGCCAACCTGGCGGATTATGATGAAGACGCGGCGCTTTCGGCGCCCGATGCGCTGCCGGAAAAGTGGATCAAAGCCAAATTAAACGAGACGATTGCCGACGTGACGCGCAGCCTTGACGAATACCGGTTTAATGATGCGTCGGCCGCCGTTTACAATTTTATTTGGCATGAGTACTGCGACTGGTATCTGGAAATCAGCAAACCCGCGCTCTACGGCAAACTGAGCTCCGAACAAAAGCAGGCGACCCAGCGGACGATGAAAGAGGTATTCGGCGTCATGCTGCAGCTGCTCCATCCCTTCATGCCGTTTGTGACCGAAGAACTCTGGCAGGCGCTTCATAACAGCGACGAAAATTCCATTATGGTCAGCGCATTCCCGGAAGTCCGGGAGTCATGGAACGAGGAAGCGGCCCGGAAGGAGATGGAAATGCTGATGGAGATCATAACCTCCGTCCGCAACATCCGCGGTGAAATGAGGATTCCGCCCTCGCACAAATTAACAGTTATGATTTCCGCGGCGGATGAACCGGCGAAAAAGGCCATTGAAGCAGGCGGGCATTATGTTTTGAATCTGTCTAATCTCGAATCCCTGACGGTGGAGGTGAATCTGGTCGAGCCGAAGGGTGTGGCCACCGGTGTTGTCGGCGCGACGAAAATATTCGTACCGCTGGCCGGCGTTGTCGATATTGCCGGCGAAAAAGTGCGTCTGCAAAAAGAGCTGGCGAAATTGGCCAAAGATCTGGAGCAAAGTTCCCGAAAACTGGCCAACCATGATTTTCTCGAAAAAGCCGCGCCGGAAATTATCGCCAAGGAAGAAGACAAATTAAAGGGTTTCCAGGAGAAATTCGCCGCGCTCGAAGGCGCGTTGAAAAAGCTGAAAGAGATTGCCTCGTAGGGAACGGTCGCGACCGTTCCCTACGGATGAACATTCGTCCGATTGTGAGACAACAGATGGTTTCTCTACAAATTAAAAAAATCATTCAGGCCGCGCTGGCTGAAGATATCGGTCCGGGCGACGTCACGACGCAGGCCACCGTCGATCCGAGGCGGAAGGGCCGGGCGCGCGCCGTGGCGAAGGACGATTTTGTCGTCGCCGGCATCGATGTATTCGAGGCGGTGTTTAGGGGCCTGGATAAGAACGTCAAGGTAAAAAAAATAATCGCCGACGGACGGTTCGCCAGACGCGGGGCGGTGATTGCCGAAGTGGAAGGCCGTCTCTCCGTTATTTTGCAGGCCGAACGGGTGGCGCTCAATTTATTTCAGCGGATGTGCGGCATCGCGACGCTTGCGGCAAAGTATGTCGACGCGGTCGGAGAGACAAAGACGAAAATTCTGGACACGCGCAAGACCGTTCCCGGGCTGCGCGTTCTGGACAAGATGGCTGTCCGTCTGGGCGGCGGGACGAATCATCGCATGGGTCTCTATGACGGCGTGCTCATCAAGGACAACCACATCGAGGCGTCGGGGGGCATCGAGGCGGCGGTTCGGGCGCTAAGAAAGCATCTGCGGCAAAATCTGAAAATCGAAGTGGAAACCAAAAATTTGCGGGAAGTCAAAGAAGCGCTGAAATGCGGCGTCGATATGATCATGCTGGATAATATGAGCAATGACACGATGAAAAAGGCCGTTCGTTTCATTGACGGACGCGCCCTCACCGAGGCGTCGGGCAATGTTACTCTTGAGCGGGTAGCCGGGATCGCGAAAACGGGCGTCGATTTTATTTCCATCGGCGAACTGACCCACTCCGTCCGGGCCGCCGATATATCGCTTCAAGTAAAGGGCGATCGGTAAGACATCGGCAATCTGTGTCTCTTGCTGATCCCGAATATATTTAATCCCGCTTCGACGGGACGAGCCTTAAGTCTCCGTAGCTTGCTGCAAAATAATGATGTTCATTTCATACCTCGACATCTTGCTGCGGTGGTTAATTCATTCAAAATATTTCCGGCAGACGGACACGACGACCGTTTTGTATCCGGTGCAGAATAACCGAAAGAATCAAGGAGAAAGCCATGAAAAGAATTGTTACGAAGGAAGACTATGTGAAGAGCCTCCAGGACCTTCATCACGTTGTGTATTATAACGGGAAGCGGGTCGAAGATGTGACAGCGCACCCGGCCCTGCAGCCGCACATCAATTCGGCGGCGCTGACCTATGAACTGGCGCAGAGGCCCGAGCACGAAGATTTAATGACGGCGACGTCCCATCTGACCGGAAAGAAAATCAACCGGTTCACGCATATTCATCAAAGCGTCGATGACCTGATCAGGAAGATTCAAATGCTGAGGCTCATTGCCCATGAATCCGGATCCTGTTTTCAGCGCTGCGTAGGATTTGACGCGCTGAACGCCGCCTATATGACGACTTACGACATCGATCAGAAATATAAGACGGACTATTTTGAACGCTTCAAAAAGTTTCTGACGCATATTCAGGAAGATAATATCATGCTGGTGGGAGGGATGACGGACCCGAAGGGCGATCGCTCTTTGCCCCCGTCCAAACAGCATGACCCGGATCTCTTCACACACATCGTGGAGAAGCGGTCCGACGGTATTGTGATTCGCGGGGCCAAAGCCCACATGACCGGAGCCGTCAATTCTCACGAAATCCTGATCATGCCCACGCAGGCGATGAAAGCCGAGGACAAGGATTATGCGCTTTCCTGCGCTTTCCCGCTCAATTCGCCGGGCGTTACGCTGATCTTCGGCCGCCAGACCAACGAGGAGCGCAAACTCGAGTGCGGCATCGATTCCGGCAACCCGCGGTTCGGCCTGGTGGGCGGTGAAGCGCTGATCGTTTTTGAAGACGTTTTCGTTCCCTGGGAGCGCGTTTTCCTTTGCGGCGAGCATGATATGGCCGGATTGTTTGTCGAGCGGTTTGCGACGCTGCATCGCCAGAATTACGGGGGATGCAAGGGCGGAGTGTCCGATGTGCTGATCGGCGCCACGGCGCTGGCCGCGGAATATCAGGGCACGGCTTCCGCGTCGCACGTCAAGGAAAAGCTCGCCGAAATGATCCATCTGGCCGAAACGATCTTCTGCGGGTCCGTCGCCTGTTCCGCCATGGGCCGGAAAACCTCCTCCGGAGCCTACTATCCCGATCCGCTGCTGGCGAATACGACGAAGCACAACGTCACACGCCATATTTATGAAATTGCCCGCCTGGCGCATGATATCGCCGGCGGCATTATCGCGACCATGCCGTTTCAGGGAGATCTGGACAGCAGCGAGGTCGGCCGCTACGTGAAGAAGTTCCTCATGGGGGTTCAGGGGATCAAAACGGAGGACCGGATCAAAATCCTGCGGCTGATCGAAAACATGAGCGGAGGGACGGCGCTGGCCGAATCGATGCACGGAGCGGGTTCTCCTCAGTCTCAGAAAGTCATGTATGGACGGCTGGGCAACCTCGAACAAAAAAAGAAGTGGGCGAAAAAGATCGTCGATATCGATGAATGATCTCCGATGAATCTCAACCAGAGAACGCTGGAAGAACGCCTTGCCGGACAATTCATCGGCCACCGTATTCGGTATTACGAAGAGATCGGCTCAACCAACGACGAGGCCTTCCGTCTGGGAGCGGCGGGCGCGCCGGAAGGGACGGCGCTGATTGCGGACACCCAGCGGGCGGGCAGGGGGCGCATGCAGCGCGTGTGGCACTCGCCCGCGGGAGCCAATATTTACACCTCCGTTATTTTAAGGCCGGAATTCGAGGCGGCGCGTGCGCCGCAGATTTCGATTGCCGCCGGTGTTGCGGCGGCGGAAACCCTTTGCCGCTACTGCCCTGATCAGGTGCAGCTGAAGTGGCCCAATGATGTTCTGATCAACGGGAAAAAAGGATGCGGCATCCTCGCGCAGATGAAAATGACGGCTGCGGCGATCGATTTTGTGGTCGTGGGGATCGGCATCAACGTTAACCTGCAGCGTGAACAGTTTCCGTCCGATCTCCGCGAGATGGCCACCTCTCTGGCGATTGAAACGGGCCGGGAAATATCGCGCCTGGATGTCATAATTCGATTGTATGAAAATACGGCAAAATGGTATAGAGAGCTCGTTCAAACGGGCTTTGGTGCGGTCAGGAAGAGATGGCTGGATCTGGCGCCGATGATCGGGAAGTCTGTTTTGGTCCGCTACGGGGAAGAAACCGTAAACGGCGAGGCCGCGGGAATCGACGACGACGGTTCATTGATCCTTCGGACGGCCGGAGGTAAAACCCTGAGGGTCTCCGCCGGAGATGCAACAATTTTAAAGAGGTGATTCGCTATGCTGCTGGTGATTGATGTCGGCAACACAAATACGGTGCTGGGACTTTTTGATGAGGATCAACTGCTCCACGATTGGCGCATCCGGACGGAGATCGACCATACGATTGATGAATACGGCGTGCTCATCTATAATCTTTATCAGTCCAGCCGCATGAAGGCCAAAGAAATCAAGGCGGTCACGGATATTATTATTTCCTGTGTGGTGCCGCCGATGTTGAACATTCTGGAGCCTCTCTGCATCAAATATTTCAACATTAAACCGCTGATTGTCGGTCCCGGAATCAAGACGGGCATGCCGATCTTTTATGATAATCCCAAAGAAGTCGGGGCCGACCGCATCGTCAATGCGGTAGCGGCTTTCAGCAAGTACCGCCGGGAATCCATCATCGTGGATTTCGGCACGGCCACTACCTTTGACTATGTTTCACCCAAGGGTGAATATATGGGCGGCTGCATCGCGCCGGGCATCGTGATTTCCAGTGAAGCCCTTTTTGAACGAGCCTCCAAGCTGCCGCGCGTCGAATTCAGCAAGCCCAAAACGGTGATCACCAAAGACACGGTCAGCGCCATGCAGGCGGGCATCATGTTCGGCTATGCCGGTCTGGTGGACGGCATCGTCACCCGGATGCTGGCGGAAGTCAAAACCAATCCGCTGGTTATCGCCACAGGAGGGCTGGCGCGGATTGTCGCGCCGGAAACAAAAACCATTGAAAAAATTGAAGAGATGCTGACGCTGGATGGGCTCCGGATCATCTATGATCTCAATAAGAAATAAATCATGTTGAATGTCGGCTTAACAGGCGGCATCGCCTGCGGAAAATCCACCGTGGCGCAGATGTTCGTGCGCCTCGGCGGTCATTTGATTGATTTTGACAAACTGGCTCACGAAGTACAGGAGCCGGGAAAGCCGGCCTGGCGGGATGTCGTCGAATTCTTCGGCACGGATATCCTGCAGACCGATGAAACGATTGACCGCGTGAAGCTGGCGGCGATTGTTTTTAACCAGCCGGACAAACTCAAAAGACTCAATACGATCGTCCACCCGCGCATTTTCGAGGAATGGTGTCGCCGCCTGGAAGAGATCAAAGCGCAAAATTCCCACGCAATCATTTTCGCGGACGTTCCCCTGTTGTTTGAAGGCGGGATGCAGCATCTCTTTGACCTGACGATCCTGGTGATGGTGGAGCCGGCGCAGCAAATCGACCGCCTGATTGCCCGCAACGCCATTGGCCGTGCCGATGCCGAACTCAGGCTGCAAAGCCAGATGCCGATACGCGACAAGATAAATCTCGCGGACATCGTTATCGACAATCAATGCGCCATACGGGAAACGGAAAACAAGGTGTCGGCCGTCTGGCAGGAGCTGCTCCTGCGCGAAAAAAGCAAAAACAGCTGAATCCCTGAGGGGGAAACGGCAGGAAATACCATTTGGAACCGGAGGTAAAGCAATGATCGAAAAGAACGTTAAAACGGATTTCAGCGCAAAAGTATCCGAACCCGTGATCGGAGAAGGCACGTTTGTTCACCCGCTTGCGGCGGTGATCGGGAATGTGATTTTGGGGAGCCATGTCATGGTTGCGCCGACGGCCTCGGTCCGCGGCGACGAGGGGCAGCCGCTTTTCGTCGGCAACGATACCAACGTCCAGGACGGCGTGGTCATTCATGCCCTGGAAACGGAACTCGACGGAAAGCCGGTGGAGAAGAACCTGGTGGAGGTTGACGGCCGGAAATACGCGGTTTACGTGGGAAACAGAGTATCGCTCGCGCATCAGGTGCAGATTCATGGTCCGGCAGTCGTCATGGACGACACGTTTGTCGGAATGAAAGTGCTGGTCTTCAAATCTTTCGTCGGAAAGAATTGCGTCATCGAGCCGGGCGTTATTTTAATGGGTGTTAAAGTCGCCGACGGGCGTTATGTACCGGTGGGATCGGTCGTCAAAACCCAGGCCGAGGCCGACGCGCTGCCCGTCATCACGGCCGACTATGCGCTGAAGGATATGAATAAGGGCGTACTGCACGTCAATAAAGCGCTGGCCAAAGGGTATCTGACCGCCAAGTAACATGTTCGGAGGACGGGCGAAGAGCCGGTTCACAAAGAGCGAACCGGCTCCCTGCATCATACCATGTTAGTCAAAAGCAAATCTTCGGGGAGCCGTCAAAAACCAAACGCCTGTCTCTCCTGCGGCGCAACTGAAAATCTCGGCAAGCGGCGTTACTGCTCCGTCAAATGTCGGCAGCACCTGCGTCAGAAACTTACGACGCGAAGCGGCTTATTGCAGGCGCTGAACGCCCGATACGCGACATTTTATTTTACGGATCAGCTGATTATCCTGGATGTAGTACCTCATGGCATCCGCGAGATTTTCCGTTACGCGGCATTGCGGACCCAGGGCGCGAAACCGGCGGAAGATTTTGGCAGGATGACCAATCGACTGGGCAATGCCTGGTGGGAAGAGGAACGGCGGACGGCGAAAAACTATCTGGCCTCACGCCACGTGCTGGGATTGGCCGAAAGATTGGCCATTTCGGAAGGGCTGGCGCGTCCGCGGTTGATCAGAGTTCCCACGGTCAAGCCGGAGAATTTAATCCTGCTGGACATTGCCAAAGCGGATTTGGGTTCCCGGGAGCTTGTCAAAATGATCAAAAACGCCTACCGGCGGCAGGTTAAAATTCATCACCCGGATGCCGGCGGCAAGGCGGCCGCATTTCGCAAGATTCATGAAGCCTATAAAGATCTGTTGCGCTGGGCCGATAACCCCGCATTTATCCGCCGCCGGGGCTTCATCGATAAATGGTATTATGACGGGGACAGCAAAAAATGGGTTCAGCCGATACCGGTCAGAAAGAGCTAGCGGGCTGCTGGAAAAGGCTCATAACCTAATAACCTGAAGGTCACACGAGGTCACACGTCTGCGGTTTATGACCTTTAGGTTACGTTACGCTTCGGCTCTCGCTCTCCACTTCCCTCTAAAGTACGCTCCGCTCTCCGATCCTCGCGATGCCTTGCAGCTAAACCTTTTGTTTTCGCCTTCGGCCAAAACCGGCAGGGAAGCGGCTTTAGATATAATGCGCTTCCTTACGGGAACGCGCCCCCCGGCGGAACACCCTGCTAGCGCCGCCCCGGCTGTTTTAAAAAAGCCAGTTCAAACCCAGGAAACAACCCAGCGTGTTGACGCCGTCATTGGGCATGTAAAGGCCCGCGGAGGAAACATGAAGATACTGCACGGCAAGATTGATGCTCATCGTGTCCCGGATGAAATAATCTAATCCGATGATTCCCTGCTCATTGAACTGGAAAACACCACCCAGATCTTCTCCCCGGATCTCCGTAAGGGCCACGCCAATGCCGGCATCGATGTAGGGAACGATGCGGGTGCCGGTGATGAAGTGGTATCTCAGATGCGGGGTCAGACCCGTGATGGCGCGAACCGGTGAATTAAACTGAGTGCCTCCGAAGAGTTCGGCCCTGAGTTCCAGGTGGCCCTGATACCATTTACCCTTGCCGACAACGTCTCCGATGACCCGGCCGTAAGAGGCCGAGATCAGAGCCAGATGATGACGTTCTTCGCCGCCCAGAATCAACAGTCCATAAGCCGCTCCGGCGCTCAAACCGAATATCCGGGTGCCGGAGCGAAATCCCGGGTCTGCTTCGGAAATGAAGATGGGCGGGAGTCGCGGGGAAACGAGGCCCCGGTTCTCGCCGTCCCTGCCGTTTGTGCTGAACCCTGATTCGGCCAGTGCCGACACAGCCGCCAGCAGAAACAGAACGGCAAGCGTCACCGCGGGCAAATGCCGTGCGGTCCGGCGCCCGGCCGCGCGGCGGGGCCCTGATAAACCGTTTGTGGGATATTTCGCGCTCAGGCTCATACGCTGCACACCTCCGTCAACACCAGATGCCTGCCACAGGAAGTCTCAAAACAGTTGAACAACGCTTCTTCTGATTCCCGTCGCCGCCATCTTTTCTCTTTAGTATAAACATCGGGCTTTGTTTTTAAAGAAGAAGGAAAAAAAATTCAAAATGTACTGCAAGGTGATGCGGATTAATCAGCGGATAGAGCCGACGTCTAAACGAATGAATCAAGGTCAGTTCCGGTAAGCCCATATACGTTGCCTTTTGCTGCTTCAAGAAGCGGCAATCGTGAAATCAATGTGTTGACGCGGATCACCTTTACTTGATATTCAGGAACGTAAATAGCGTTTGCCGGCAGAGAATTTTAAATTCGCAGGGATGGATTTTATAAAAGGGGGGGGAGGGTGTCGTATGAAAAAGATTGCGGCTGCGGGTATGATGATTCTAATCTTCACAGTTGGTCTTCGGGCCTTCGCGGCGGAGGACCTTTTTGATTTCACCGGAACCTGGTCGGGAGATTATTGCACGATGAGTGCCGGTGAAGGTCTCGATTGCGGGCGGCTGATGGCGGTCGTGGTTGCCGAACAGAAAAATAATCTTATCCGGGGAACCATCAAAATCGGCGGCAAGGACTATCTCTGGTCGGGAACGATCAGCCCGGGCCACCGGATTGATTACACGGATTCCCTGGGCACGGTCGGTGTGCTCAGTCTGACGCGGGAAAGGAATCTGCAGATGAAGGCGCTCAACCGCTGTCTTTCGGGCCGGGACCAGTGCGCTCATTCAGGCATCCTGATGAAAAAGAAATAAGAAAATGAGCTTCACCCAAGCGAACCGGTTGTGCGGCAGGGATCATTTGCTCTTCCGTTTTCGTTCATTGCCGGGATGTGCTCCCGCCTACGGCCTTGTAAAGCGCGATCACATTGCTCTGGCGGGCAAGATGCAGCATGATCAGGACCTGTTTTGCGCCGTAGAGCGACCGTTGTGCGTCGAGAACGGAGAGGTAGCTGTCGACCCCCTTTGCGTAGCGCGCTTCGGAGAGGCGGTAAGTAATCGTTAAGGCGTCAACCAGCGATTGCTGCGCCTCGATCCGCTGATCAATTGTTCCCTTCACCGCCAGAGCATCGGCCACTTCCCTAAACGCCGTCTGGATGGCCTTTTCGTACTCGGCAATCGATATTTCCTTTTCTATTTTTGTGACGTCATAGGCGTACCAGGTGCGCGCGTCGAAGATCGGCATGACAATTGAAGGTGCGAAACTCCATACCCCCGATCCGGCTTTGAACAGTCCCGACAGATCGGCGCTGGCGGTTCCCACGGAGGTGGTCAGGGCAATTCGCGGAAAGAATGTCGCCCGGGCGGCTCCGATATTGGCGTTTGCCGCCTTGAGGCGATGCTCCGCCGCCAGCACGTCGGGGCGCTTGAGAAGCGGTTCGGAGGAAAGGCCGCAGGAGAAATCCCCGGGCGGCGTGATGCCGGCCAGATCGGGAGGCAGGAGGTCCTGACGGACCGGAGAGCCGACGAGGAGATTCAAACCGTTTTCGTCCTGGGCAACCAGCTGCGTATAACGGGCGACGTCACCCCGGGCCACATCGACCTGACTCTGGGCGCGCTTCAGATCCAGTTCGGATATCATGCCGACCTCATAACGCTTTCGAATCAGCTTGTAGGAGGCTTCCTGAGCCTCGAGTGTCTTCGCTACCAATTGAAGAGCCTCGCGGTCGGCGGCCAGGACCAGATAGGCCTGGGCCACGGCGGATACGAGTAAAATCCGTGTGCCGCGCAGGGCCTGATCCGTCGCCAGGTATTCCTCCAAAGCCTTGTCCTTCAGGCTGCGGATCCGGCCGAAGAAATCAATTTCCCAGGAGGTCATACCGAGACCGACACTGTATTTCTCGGCGGTGTAAGCGTTTCCTCCGGAAGACAGATCGGCGGGAATGCGCTCCTGATACCAGCTTCCCACGGCATTGACCGTGGGCAGAAGCGAGACGCGTCCAATGCCGTAAAGGGCTCCCGCTCTTTCCATATTCAACGCCGCCAACCGGAGATCCCGGTTGGCAACGAGAGCGGTTTCGATCATTTCCCGCAGGCGGACATCGGTGATAAAATCGCGCCAGGCAAGACCGGAGGCCGTCTCGGTGATTTGGCCGGTCCTGGTCTGCTGATACGCCGGGCCGGTCGGCCACTGGGCCGGCACGGGCGCCGCCGGACGCTCGTATTTGGGCGCGAGCGTGCATCCTCCCCACAATAAGGCCAAGACAAGCGGCAGCATGAATAATTTTCTCTTCATATCATTTAACCTCTGATGAATTCGTGCTTCCCGTCCCGGTGGGTATCCGGTTTCGGTGTTTGGAAAAGACCTTCGCGATCGCCTTATGGAAAAACGAGGTTTCATCGTTTGCCGCGCCCGCGGTTTTCTTTTTGCCGAACAGCTTTTCGATCAGCATATAGAATAAAGGCACGAAGATGATCACCAGGATAGTCGCTGTGATCATGCCTCCCAAAACACTGGTGCCGATGGCATTTTGTGCGCCGGCTCCGGCGCCGGTGGTGAGCGCCAGGGGCAGGACGCCGAAGCCGAAGGCGAGTGACGTCATCAGAATCGGACGGAAGCGGAGCTTAGCCCCCGCCAACGTCGCCTCCATGATCCCCATGCCTTTGTCCAGTCCGCCCTTGGCAAACTGGACGATGAGGATGGCGTTTTTCGTGGCGAGGCCGAGTGTCGTCAGAAGTCCGATCTGAAAATAAACGTCATTGGCCAGTCCGCGCAGACTCGACGCGATGATGCCGCCGATGACGCCCAGCGGCAGCACGAGCAGGATGGCGATGGGAATCGTCCAGCTCTCATAGAGTGCGGCCAGACACAGGAAGATCACGAAGATGGAAAAGGCGTACAAAAGCGGCGCCTGGGCGCTGGCCATTCGTTCCTGATAGGAAAGTCCGCTCCAGTCAAACCCGAAACCGCCGGGCAGCTTGGCCATCGCGTCTTCCATGGCCTGCATGGCCTCGCCCGAACTCTTCCCCGGGGCGGGTTCTCCCCAGATATTGATGGAGGGAAATCCGTTGAAGCGCGTGAGCCTGGGAGCGCCTGACGTCCAGCGCCCCGTGGCAAAAGAGGAAAAAGGAACCATTTTGCCCTGGGTGTTGCGGACGTAAAGTCTTTCCAGATCCTTGGGCAGCATGCGGTAGGGCGCATCCGCCTGGATATACACTCTCTTGATGCGGCCGCCTTGAACAAAATCGTTGGCGTAGGCACTGCCGAAGGCGGCCGAAAGGGTATTGTGGATAGACGTGATGGGAATTCCCAGCGCGCCGGCTTTTTCCCAATCCACATCAATCCGGTATTGGGGAACATCGGCCATGCTGTTGGGCCGGACCTTGGCGACCCTGGAGTCCTGGGCCGCGAGGCCGAGCAGCTGATATTGTCCCTCCATCAGGGCCTGATGCCCCAGGCCTCCGCGGTCCAGCAATTGAAAATCGAAGCCCAGGGACGTGCCCAGTTCGGGAACAGGCGGAGGCTGAAAGGTGAATACCATGGCGTTGCGGATCCCGGAAAGGGCTCCCATGGCTCTTCGGGCGATTGCCTTGGCTTTCAGGTCGGGCCGGCTGCGCAGGTGCCAGTCTTTAAGCCTGATCCAGACCATGCCGTTGTTTTGGGCCCGTCCGGAAAACCCGATGCCGGTAATGGTGAGCACCATCTCCACGGCTTCTTTTTCATTTTCACGAAAATATTTATCGATTTGTTTCGTAATCTCTCCCGTCTGTTCCAGCGTGGCGCCAGTGGGCATAATGACCTGGGCCAGCAGAGTTCCCTGATCTTCATCCGGCAGATAAGCGGTGGGCATGCGCAGGAACAGAACGCCCATGACCAAGACGATCACGAGGAAGACAACCAGGTAGCGCTTTTTCCGGGTGAGGGAATGACCGACCAAACCCACATAACGCTCCCGCAGTCTGAAGAACATACGATCAAACCACAGAAAGAAAGGCCGCGCAAAAAAGACGGCATTTTCCGCGGATTCATGTCCGGCCGGAACCGGTTTAAGGAGCGCGGCGCACAAAACCGGCGTCAAAATCAACGCCACCACGACCGAAAGAAGCATCGCTGAAATAATGGTAATAGAGAACTGGCGGTAGATGACGCCGGTCGAGCCCGGGAAGAAGGCCATGGGGCCGAAAACGGCGGCGAGCACCAGACCGATGCCGATAAGCGCGCTGGTAATCTGCTCCATGGATTTGGCCGTAGCTTCTTTGGGGGATAGTCCCTCCTCGGTCATGATTCGTTCTACGTTTTCCACGACCACGATGGCGTCATCGACCAGCAGGCCGATGGCGAGCACCATGGCAAACATCGTCAGCATGTTAATTGAAAATCCGAAAAGCCCCAGAATAGCAAAGGTTCCCAGGATGACCACGGGAACGGCAATGGTGGGGATAAGCGTCGCCCGTATGTTGCCCAGAAAAAGCAACATCACCAGAAAGACGAGCACAATGGCGATGATCAGAGTCTTGATCACTTCATTGATGGAGACTTTGATGAATGTGGTCGAATCATTGGGATAGACGACTTTCATTCCGGCGGGAAAAAACCGGCTCATCTCCGCCATTTTGGCTTTTACCGCATCAGCCGTGTCCAGGGCGTTGGCGTCCGGCGACTGCCTGATGGCGATGCCCGCGGCAGGCTTGCCGTTGTTGAAAACCTCGATGTCGTAAATTTCCGTGCCGAGCTCCGTTCGTCCCACATCGCCGAGGCGCACAATGGAGCCGTCCGGATTGGTTCTGAGAGGAATCCGGGCGAATTCTTCAGGCGTTGACAGCATATTCTGAACAATGATGGTGGCATTCAAGCGCTGACCGGGAATGGCGGGCGCGCCGCCGAACTGGCCTGCGGAAACTTCTACGTTATAGGATTTGAGGGCCACGAGCACATCTTCGACAGTCATTCTGTAATCCGTCAGCTTTTGGGGATTGAGCCAGACACGCATGGCATAACCGCTGCCGAAGACTTCCACCTCTCCTACGCCCGGCACACGCGCCATAATCTTTTCCAGGTTGGATTTGGCATAGTCTCTCAGGTCCGTGCCGTCCATCGAGCCGTCTTCAGAAATCAGGCCGACGAACATCAGATAATTGCGCGTGGATTTGCTGACCGTGACTCCCTGGCTTTCCACGACATCGGGGAGGCCTGTCAGGGCTGTTTGAACCTTGTTCTGTACTTTAGACCAGGCGATATCAGGATCGGTCCCCGGCTTGAAGGTCAGCTCCAGACGGGAGCCGCCGGCAGAATCACTGGAGGCGGACATATAGATCAGATTATCCAGGCCCGTCATTTTCTGCTCGATGACCTGGGTGACGCTGTTTTCCACCGTCTCAGCCGATGAGCCGGGATAGGAGGCCGTAATCGCGATGGTGGGAGGAGCCATCTGCGGATACTGGGAAATGGGCAGATTGTAAATGGCAATGCAGCCGACCGCCATAATGATAATGGCAATGACCCAGGCGAAAACCGGACGATTTAAAAAGAATTTTGATAGCATTCTTTGCGCCCCCGTTAATTAGTTTTGGCAGGCGGGGCCGCAGTCTTATTTTTTCCGCCGCTTTGGTCCCTATTTTCAAAAGGGACGGCTCTTACGGAAACGCCGGGCTTCACTTTCAGCATGCCTTCGACAATGACCCGATCGCCGGGCGCAAGACCCGCTGTGACCCGCCACGCATCGCCCAGCGCGCGGTCCAGTGTGAGCGGTCGCTGCTCAACCTTTCCGGCGGAATCCACGATTAAAGTAACCGGATTTCCTCTGGGGTCGCGTGACACGGCCTGCTGGGGGATCAGAATGGCCTGCTTGTTGATCCCTTCCTGCACCAGAGCCCTCACAAACATGCCGGGCAGCAAAATGCCTTGCGGATTGGGAAACACAATGCGCAAAACAACTGAGCCGGTTGTCGGATCGACCGTGATGTCGCGAAATTGCAGATTTCCCTTCAATGGATATTCCGCGCCGTCGCTCATCATCAGACGGACCTTTTGCTGGTTCTTGCTGTATGGATCAATTTGGCCTTCCTGCAACAGGCGGCGCAGGCGAAGAATTTCCGATGTGGATTGGGTGACATCCACATACATGGGATCCAGTTGTTGAATCGTGGCCAGAGGCGTGGGCTGCTGAGCCGTGACCAGAGCGCCCTCCGTCACACTGGATTTTCCAATGCGGCCGGAAATAGGCGCCGTGATGGTGGTATATTTCAGATTGATGCGGGCCGTTTCCAGCGTTGCTTTTGCGTATTGAATATCGGCCTGGACCTGTTTAAGCGCTGCGGCCGCATCATCGTAATCCTGCTGGCTCACCGCGCGGTCGGCCAGCAACTCCTTCAGCCGCTTTTCTTTTAACTGAATCGTGGAAAACTGCGCCTCGGAACGGGCCAGCGCCGCCTTGGCGTTGTCATGCGACGCCTGATAGAGGGCGGGATCGATTTGGAAAAGAACCTGGCCGGCACGGACATCGGCACCTTCCGTGAACAGTCTCTTTTGGATAATACCACTGACTTGAGGACGCACCTCGGCGACTAAATAGGCTGCTGTCCGACCCGGCAATTCAGTGGTCAATGTTACCGGCTTCGGCTCTATCGTGACCACGGCGACTTCGGGCAAGGGCGGCGGACCGCCCGCGTTCTGTTGCCCGCACCCTCCAAGAATTAATCCCGCAGCGAGAATAACCGTGACAGCTATCAGACCGATTCTGTAATCGCTTTTCATTTTGCACCTCTGTTTAATCAATATAAGATCCGAATGAAAATTCATTTTTGCGCAAATATGGAATTTAATTTTGATCATCAATATTTAGTATTACTTCTTGATTGCGTCCCAGCAGGCCGCGGTAATTTGCTTGATCAGGGATTCCTCCAATACAACAAAACCCAGAGTATGGTCGCGTATCAAATAGAGCATGGGACCGATGGCCAGAGAAGAAAGCACGATGATGGGCAAATCTTTCAAGATCTCCTGGGAGACTCCATTCTGCAGGATTCCGGTAAGCGTATCATGGCCTTCAGGATCAATCTTCTTACCCAGAAGTTTGTCGCGGCGTTTGGAAATTCCATAAGGAGAATTGAAGAACTGTTCCATATAACGGAAATGAAGAGGATGGGATATTAAGTACCGGCAAAGTTCTCCGAACACGTGGAAAAATTGGTCCTGAACAGGTTGTCCCGACGGGTAATTGCGAAGGATAGCCCCGATCAGGCTGTTTTCCAGTTCCTGGAACAGTTCGTTGATCAGAACGTCCTTATTTTCGAAATAACGATAAATCGTGCCGGCGGCTACGTGGGCTTTGTCTGCTATCTCCGACATGGGCGCGTCGTGAAAGCCCCGGTCGGCAATGATTTCCAGAGCCGCTTGTATGATGTCGGAGCGTTTATCGGAATTCGTCATCGGCTTGTTCCTCCCTGTTCATGAATGAACATTCATTCATTAAAAATGAAAAATCCCTACATCAACGGAACAGAGCTGTCAAGGATTTTTGCGAGTGCATTTTGACTAAGGGGAAAAAGGTCCCATCTTCAACAGTTGTCCTTCCAGTTCTGTTGGAGAGAAGATGATTCCCGGAAAAACTTACAATATCATGCCTTTGTTAGGCATGTAAAGAAACGATGAGGAGAGAGGAAGGGATTGGAGAGGTTATAGTCAAGGGCGTCTTTCAACGAAATCGTTTGTTCCGGATGACCTGCAGATTAAGCTGGCTCCGGGCACGAAGGTGATGAGGAAAAAGGGAATTCCGTTGGGGGAGGAAGAAGGTTAAGGCGAAAGGGAAAAATGCCGGAATTTAACCTTGTTCCTTGGGCCTTGTACCTTGAACCTTTTCCATATCTTCGGGCGTGTTCAGATTCAGAAAAAGCCGGCCGTCTTCATTAAAGGGGCGAATCCGTTCTTCGCTGATGGGCAGAACCCGCATGTCCCGATAAAACCCGGTGATCTTGAGTTTGTCCATCAACAGCAGCCTTTTAATGGAAGGAAGACAATTGCGTGAATAAACCGCATGCAGGGGCTGGAAGCCCTCGGCGGTTTCCGGGACAATCACCTCGCCTTTTCCATGTTGTGCCAGGAGATATTCGATGAAGTCTCTATTCAAGAAAGGCATGTCGCAGGGGCAGACAAACGCGTAATCATTTTTTGCATAAAACAAACCGGTATAGATTCCTCCGAGCGGACCTTTCCCTTTGTAAATGTCCGTGGCAATAGCGGCATCGGTAAATTCGATATAGGAAAGAGGGTCATTGGTGACGATAATAATATCGGTAAAGATTTGTCGATAGAGGTTCAGGGTTCTGTCAATCAATCGTTCGCCGTTAAGGCTCAGAAACGATTTATTCTGTCCCATCCGCGTGTTTTTTCCGCCGGCGAGAATAATTCCGCTCGCGTTCATTTTTTGTCTCCCATCATTTTGCGCCCCTGTTTTTTACAGATGTCCTCTACCACAAAACGATCAATTGTCGATGATGAATTTTATAACAAAATTGAAGACATTTTTATTGACTCTTGAAATGTAAACCTATATGAGCTCAACATCGAAATATTTACTAATTCTTCGGGGGAGGTACTTCATGAGTTCTGATGACAAGGTTTTTGGCATGCCTGCCGCAAGCGGCAGATGGATTTTTGTGGTTCTGGGATTGATTATGTGCGTGTGTCTCGGGGCGGTTTACGCCTACAGTATTTTCCTCGCGCCGGTAAGAAAAGCCTTTGACGTTTCCGCATCCATGGCGAACCTGCCTTTTATGGTTTTCCTGGCGTTTTTTGCCGTTACCATGTTTTTCGGCGGGCGCGTGATGGAAAAACTGGGGCCGCGCAGGCTTGGAATCATTGGCGGTATTATTGTTGGATTAGGTTGGCTTTTATCCAGTTTTGCGCCGAATATCTGGGTGCTGACATTGACCTATGGTGTGATTGCTGGATCGGGCGTTGGCCTTGTCTACGGCTGTCCTGTGGCCATGGGCGCAAAGTGGTTCCCGGATAAAAAAGGGCTGGCTGTCGGATTGACGCTGGCCGGTTTCGGCGGGTCCGCTCTGATCACGGGCAAACTGGCCTCTGTCCTGATTCCTTCTGTGGGATTGTCGAACACCTTCCTGTATTTCGGTATTGCATTCGGAATTATTCTGGTTGTTCTGAGTCTTCCTTTCAAGTTCCCCGCAGCCGGCTGGGTTCCGGCAGGTTGGAAGCCTGCCGCGGGAGCAGTTGCAGCAAATGATTTCACCCCCGGAGAAATGGTGAAAACGTCGACATTCTGGGGACTGTTTTTCTGCTTTCTGATCGGGTCGATTGCGGGACTGATGGCTATCGGTATTTCCAAACCAGTCGGGAAGGAAATTATCAATATACTTGACGCAACGGCCGCGACGCTCGTCGGCGTATTCGCGATTTTCAATGCGTTGGGACGTCCTCTCTTTGGTTTCCTGACGGACAAGATCGCGCCCCGCAATGCCACCATCCTTAACTTGATCCTCATCCTTGTTGTATCGATTATTATGATCGTGGCCAAGGCAGGGGACACATTGCTTTATACGCTCAGCTTCATCGGCTTCTGGCTGTGCCTCGGCGGCTGGCTGGCTATCGCTCCTACGGCCACGGCGACGTTCTTCGGTATGAAAAATTATGCGCGCAACTACGGCGTAGTCTTTTTTGCATACGGCGTGGGCGCTATCATCGGCGGCATTATTTCCGGTCAGGCGAAGGACGTATTTGGAACGTATACCTACGCATTTTACCCCACGGCCGTACTGGCGGTTGTCGGCATGGTGATGGCGTTTGTTCTGCTTAAAGCACCGCAAAAAACGTGAAGCAGCAGCATATCCTAGCGAATGATTTTGGCAGGAAGACCTCCCCCGTGCAGCTGACGAGGGAGGTCTTTTCATTTGGATTCAGCGGATGATCTTGCGATCAATGGCGACGGACCGGGCACCGTCTCGTTCCACCATGGAATGGCTGTCGCCTTTGCCCCGGAATCTTTTGACGTTCAACATAAAGATTTCCAGCTTGGAAAGCACGTTGGGGGGCAGAAGGTTGCCATCGATTTCAATGGAGATGGCCGGATACTTTCTTTCTCTCGCCCAGGGGGTGAAAAGTCCCTCGATCACGCGGCCGATCAAACAGGCAAACGGCGAGATGTTGACGATGCCCGAATAGCCGTCCATCATGGCGGTCGCGGCAACGCCGCTGGAGATGCTGATTTCAGAATACAACTCCAGGCCGACGAAATGTTTTTCAGTGTTTTTCATAATGGCCTTCATATCGTGCGGTGTATGCGGGACGAGGCCTGTTGTCTCCAGGGTAGCGCGGACATTTTTTTCCACATGCTTTTTGTAGATGTGTTCTATTTTCCAGTCGATAATGTCCCGGAATTCCCGGGCCAGAACGCGACGGTACCAGGGCACCAGGCCAAGCCTTTTTTTGAGTTCGTAGTGCCGGACAAAGTCGCAATAGTAAAACCATTCGGCGACATTCGACACCTTGCCGACGATACCGTGCTTGCTGAATTGTTGAATCAACTCGTCGACGGCGAAATCATCGCGACGGACGTAAATCTCGCCGACGATCAATACCTTGGGACAGTCTTCCATTTTTCTGGCCAGAGGAATTTTCGAAATCGTCCCGGCGATGTCTTTTAGAACCGGTAGAACTTTGGTGATGTCGTGCTCGGCCACGCCGATCATCTTCTGCCAGATCTGGTCATATATTTTCATGGCCTCAACCGGATTGGCCGCGCATGTTCTGAGAGATGTTTCTACGTCTTTCATATAGTCGCCGATAACGGCCGCCCACCAGGCATATTTGGTGAACTGAGGTCCCAGTTCCGTGTAGGAGTTGTCCGAATCCATCGTGAAGACCACCACATTTTCGAGGCGCAAATCCCTGAAAAGATTTTCATAAAAGACAAAGTACTGGCCGGTCCGGCACGGTCCTGTGGTGGTGGGCACAAAGAGGATATAGATTTCGTCCTTGCGGTACTGGTCGGAGGATAAATATTTGAGCGCGCTGCCCAGAACCAGATGCGACGGGAGACATTCCTTGCCGGACGCGTGATCGCGCGCCGCCTGCAACGTGTAGATGTCCGGAACAGGCATGGCTTGAGCGTTGATGCCCAGCCCCCGAATTGTCGCGCCGATCAACTCCGCTGAGAGTCTGCCCATATTGGATAAAAGCAGTTTGACCCGCGGGTTATTCTTAATGGGAATTTTTTCACCGGTGATGCTGTTTTTGATGTGGATCTCTTCACCGGGATTGTTGATAAAGCGCAGACCATTATCGTAGCGTTCTTCCCTGATGTCCGTAAGTTTGGAGCGATATCCTTCAATGATGTCGAGGAACGCCTCGATGCGGGTATCCACGCCGGCGTCGGCGGTATGGGAATCCAGCTCCAGAATCAGGAAAGGTTTGATGCCCATGATCCATTTCAGATAGTGCAGCATGAAGGAATCGGGAGCGCACGAAAAGTTGGAAATGTAGGTGACGAAAATGTTGTCTTCATCCTTCAGCAGCATGCCGGCTTTCATATCCTGCTGGCCATAGTACCAGTACATGTTGGGATAAATGGCCTGATCGGCAAACGGCAAAATGTCGAAAGGAATGACCGAATAGCCGCGGGACGAGTATTTTCGGGGGATGCCCATGTTGGCGTCGGTGGTGAAAGAGTTATACGGGCGTCCCAGAATCGCGATGACGGGCCGTTTGGCCTTGCGCGCTTCATCGAGGGCCTGTTTTCCCAACTCCGTGAATTTGGTAAAGCATTCCATCTGTTTTTCATAGGCTAAATTGAACGCATCTTTAGCTTCGCCTTCACTCACCCCGAGAGCGGCAGCCATAGTGATGAATGGTTCGGCGGCCTTTTCCGTTCCGTACATGAAGCTGACCACCGGCGCCAGGTACCTTTCCTCCGGAATTTCCGGAAAGGCTTTCTTGATATAGTAAGGCAGACTCTGCGTAATCGGGCAGAAGTTGGCCGGCGCGTTTTTCTCATAGCTTTCCATGTCCCGGAAATGCGGGAGGAAAATGTAATCGATCTTGCGGTTGAAAATGTCCTGGACGGCCCCGTGCGCGATTTCAGCCGGGAAGCAGTAACTGCTTTCCACGCGGGCCGTTCCTTCGTGGGAAATTTCTTCCGAGACGAATGTTTCGATGCCCAGGGAATGAAAGAACCAGGCATAGAGAGGCCAGAGCGTGTAAATGGAAAAACAGCGGGGAATCCCCACCACGAACGGTTTCTTCTTGTTAAGCTGGCCGGGGTCGGGTGCGCATTCCTTAAAGAGGATTTCGTTGCGCTTTTCGATGTAATCAACCACTTCGGCTTCATTGAAGACTTTCTTTTTCCGGATATTGGC
>SBEK01000035.1 GCA_009668925.1 Deltaproteobacteria bacterium | reverse complement strand
CCTTGTATTTGTTGACGCCCACGATGGTGTCCTTGCCCTGGTCGATCCGCGCCTGCCTTCGCGCGGCGGATTCTTCGATTCTCATCTTCGGCATGCCGGTTTCAATGGCGCGGGCCATGCCGCCCAATTCTTCGATCTCATCAATGATCTTCTGCGCCTCTTTAATAATCGATGCGGTTAAGGATTCCACATAGTAGGAGCCGCCCAGGGGGTCCACCACATGGCAGACCTGGGATTCTTCCTGGATGATGATCTGGGTGTTGCGGGCCACCCGCGCGGAGAGCGGCGTGGGCAGGCTCACGGCTTCATCGAACGAGTTGGTGTGGAGCGACTGCGTTCCGCCCAGTGCCGCGGCCAGGGCTTCCAGCGTGGTCCGGATGATATTGTTATACGGGTCCTGCTGCGTCAGACTCCAGCCGGACGTTTGCACATGCGTGCGCAGGACCTGGGACCGGGGGTTAATCGGGTGGAATTCGCCCACAATCTTATGCCACAGATAGCGGGCGGCGCGCAGCATAGCGATTTCCATAAAAAAGTTCATGCCCACGCCGAAGAAGAACGACAGCCGCGGGGCGAAGTCGTCGATCGCGAGTCCGCCGTCGATGGCGGCGCGGACATACTCCTTGCCGTCGGCCAGCGTAAAGGCGGTCTGCAAAACGGAATCCGCGCCCGCCTCCATGATATGATAGCCGCTGATGGAGACGGTGTTGTACCGGGGCATGTGCTTCGAACAGTAGGAAATGATATCGGAGACAATCCGCATGGAGGGTCTCGGAGGGTAGATATACGTATTGCGGGTCAGGAATTCCTTCAGGATGTCGTTCTGGATCGTGCCCGTAAGCTTCGCCTGCTCGACGCCCTGCTCTTCGGCGGCGACAATATACCCCGCCAGAACCGGCAGCACCGCCCCGTTCATGGTCATGGAAACCGACACTTTCTCCAGCGGGATTTTGTCAAAGAGGATTTTCATGTCTTCAACGGAATCGATAGCCACGCCGGCCTTCCCGACGTCGCCTGCGACGCGGGGATGGTCGGAGTCATAGCCCCGGTGGGTGGCCAGGTCAAAGGCCACCGACAAACCTGTTTGTCCGGCGGCCAGATTTTTCCTGTAAAACTCGTTCGATTCCCGGGCTGTGGCAAACCCCGCGTACTGCCGGATCGTCCAGGGCTGGTTGGCATACATCGTCGCCGACGGACCCCGCAAATACGGCGGCAAACCCGACAGCGTATTCACGGTATCGAGGCCTTCCAGATCCTCCGCGGTATAGATCGGCTTCACAGTGATCCCTTCCGGCGTCTCCCAGGTAAGCGCCTCCAGGGGCCGTCCCTTCAGCTCTTTAACGGCCGTTTCTTTCCATTTCTTCATATTTTTATGTGCGGTCACGGTTTAACTCCTTTTTTAAAATTCTAGACATCCTGTTTGCTACTGCAACAAAAGCGCCGCTAGATCTTGCGCAGTTCTTTCTTGAGGATCTTGCCGACCAGCGTTTTGGGCATCGCCGCGAGGATGACGACCTCTTTCGGGACAAAGAATTTCTTCAACTTGCCCCTGCAGTACTCCAGAATCTCGTCGGCTGTTGCGGTCGTTCCGGCCTTCAGCGTCACAAAAGCTTTGATCTCTTCGCCGTAAACCTTGTCCTTGATGCCGATGACGGATGCTTCGGACACCGCCTCGTGCGCATAAAGGACTTCTTCAATGACCCGCGGCGAAATGTTTTCGCCGCCTTTAATGATGATGTCTTTCTTGCGGTCGGTAATGTAGAAATAGCCGTCTTGGTCCACGTAGCCGATATCTCCGGTGTGCAGCCAGCCGTTGACGATCACTTCCGCCGTCGCCTCGGGCATCTTCCAGTAGCCCTTCATGACCATCGGGCCCCGAAGGACGATTTCGCCTTCCTGCCCCTGGGGCACTTCCCTGTCGCTTCCGTCAAAGATTTTCATTTCCATGCCCTTCATCGGCTTGCCGATGGAGCCGGGCTTGATGAGGAATTGACCGACGTTGGTCGCATTGTTGGCGCCCGCTTCGGTGAGCCCCCAGCCCTCGGCGATCTCAGCTCCGAATTTTTCCTTGAACTGCTTCCAGGTATCGAGCGACAGCGGCGCGGAGCCGCAGACCCAGTACTTGACGGAGCTCAGGTCGTATTTGGCCCAGTCCGGGAACATCAGCATGTAAACGATCATGGTGGGGACAATGGGAACGGACTGGACCTTGTAACGGTCGATACTGGCAAAGACCTGTTCCAGATTGAACTGCCGCAGAATGACGACTTTGCCTTTGAGGCGCAAAAACGATCCGTTCATCATGGAAACGCCGAAGGAATGACAAAGCGGCAGAATAGCCATCGAAACCAGATCCTGCGGAAGGTTGGTGGCTTCCTGCTGCATCCGCGCGGAATAGGCCAGTCCCGCGTGGGTCAGCATAACGCCCTTGGGCGTGCCGGTCGTTCCGGAGGTGTAAATCATGGTCGCCACCTCATCGTCCTGAGTCCCGACCATGGCGAGATCTTCGGAACCGCGGGTGAGAAGCTTCGCAAAGTTCTGCGTCCCTTCGATATCCTTGTCGGAAACGACAATAATGTTTTTCACGGCGCCGGACTTGGCCTGAGCGGTCCTCACCTTATCCAGGTATTCCGGCGTGGTGATCACGGTGTGAACGCCGCTGTCCTGGTAAATGAAATTGATTTCTTCCTGGCCCACCAAATAATTGATCGGCAGGGCGACGGCGCCGATCCGCCAGATCGCCTGAAAGGCCTGAAAGACTTCCGGACAGTTCTGCATCTGCATAATGACCCGGTCGCCGCGCGAGACGCCGAGCTTCAAAAGCGCGCTGCCGAATTTTCGAGCCGCACGGTCCATCTCGACATTGGTAATCTCACGGCCCTCAAAAATGTAGCTGACATGTTCGCCTACTTCCAGGCTCTTCAAAGCCAATTCCGCGATATTCATCCTGAAGCCTCCTCCCTGTATTCACTGCGATTGAACCGCTATCGCCGGTCCTGACAACTTTGCGCGATGACTCCTGTATACAAACGAAACACCTGTTCTTTCTTTACGGGTCGATGACGGGCTGCCGCTTCAGATACGGCGGTATTTCGGCAATCTGTGATGCCGGCCTCGCTCGCAGCAGATGGCCGGGCAAGGCCGCTCCGGCCATCTTTTCCGCGAGGCTCGCGCAGTCCAGAAGCTTATCGAGATTGATGCCCGTTTTGACGCCCATTTCCTCAAACAAATGCACCAGATCTTCAGTGGGCACGTTCCAGTAGCCGATGTCCAGTTCGGCGACTCCGTATGGCGTTGCGCTCATGCCGCAAAGCGACGTATCGAAAATGCGGATGCCTGCCTCGTAAGCGGCCATGCAGTTGGCGATGGCCGCGCCCCGCGTGTTGTGAAAATGAACGGCCAGATTGATCCCGAGCTGCAAATCCAGGAGGCCGCGGATCGTCGTTTTGACGGTCTTCGGGTTGGCCATCCCGGTGGAATCGTGGAGCACAATTTCGGATGCGCCCATGTAACCGAGCTTCAAGAGCAGCTGCGCGAGGTCATCAGGGCTGATCCTGCCTGTGTAAGGGCAGCCGAAGGCCATCATGATATACACCCGGATGCTCCGGGAGTTGGCCACCGCCGTGTCCAGGACGGCGGGCAGCATCTTGTTGAGGCTTTCCTTAAGCGGCCGGCCCAGGTTCAATTTATTAAACGCATCGCTTGCGGCGAGCACAATCAGGATCTCGTCAATCTGGGTGACGACGGCTCGCCGGCAGCCGATTTCATTGGGAACAAGCCCCACATAGGTTACATCCTGTTTTTTTGTAATTCCCTTGATCAGCTTTTCCGCGTCGTATCCTTCGGGCATCAGACGGGGATGGGTAAAAGAGGCGCACTCGATCTTGGGCAGGCCCGTATCCGCGAGCCGGTTGATATAGTCTATCTTATCCTGGGTCGACAGGCTGTCGCAGACCTCCGGCAGGCCATCGCGCGGCGATACTTCCACGATCGTGACCTGGCTATCTTTCTTCCTGGCGGTCCTGCCCGCCGGTGAAACACCGTTTGGCATTGTTGCTTGAACTCCGGTCGAATATTTCCTGCAACTAATGCATAAGTCATTCCAGCCGCCGGGAGCGCTCGTTCGGCTCCGGAATTCTTCGTCTAAAAGGTCCGAACCGCCCTTTGGCGCCCATCATTCCTGACTTCCCCGGAAACCCCGCTTGTTCTTCCAACTTTTCTTCATCCTCACCCTTGCCCGACAAGTGTTTATAAAATATACTGTATTGTGCAAATGATGTATATAATAAATACACGTTCATCAGGCCCGGGACGGCGTAGGCGCCCGTGCCGTCCGTTTTTAGCAGAAGTTCCGGCGATCTGTAAAGACTGAAAACTTATGTATTTTAAAAAGCTTTTGCGGAATATTTCGATCAGAACCACATGGCTGGTATGCTATTTGCTGTAATAGTCAGGTAAAAATACAAATACTTGCATTAAAGGATGTATTTATGAACGACACGAGAAAGGTTCCCGCCCGCCCGATCAAAATTCAGGACAATACGTTCCGCGACGGACATCAGTCCATTTACGCGACCCGGATGAAAACGGAGGACATGATTCCGATTGCCGAAGAAATGGATAACTGCGGCTTCTGGGCCATGGAGGTGTGGGGGGGCGCCACGTTCGACACCATGCACCGCTTTCTCAATGAAGACCCGTGGATGAGGCCCCGGATTCTGAAAAAATACGTCAAGAAAACCCCCTTCACGATGCTTTTGCGCGGACAGAACCTGGTCGGCTACCGCCATTACGCGGACGACGTCGTCCGCGCGTTTGTCGACAAGTCCTGTGAAATCGGGATTGACATCTTCCGCTGCTTTGATGCGCTCAACGACTTCCGCAACATCGAAGCCTGCGTGGAGCGGATCAAACAAAACGGCAAACATGTGGAAGGGACCGTCTGCTACTCGCTCACCGAGAGCCACCTGGGCGGGGAAATTTACAACCTCGATTTTTATGTCGGCAAAGCCCGGGAACTGGAGCAAATGGGTTCGGACACCATCTGCATCAAGGACATGGCGGGCCTTATGTCCCCTTACGATGCGTTTGATCTCTTCACCGCGCTCAAGAAGGAAATCAAAGTCCCGCTGCATCTGCACACGCATTACACGAGCGGCATGGGCTCCATGACATACCTCAAAGCCGTGGAAGCCGGCGTCGACATCATCGACACCTGCCTGGCGCCCTATGCGCTTCGGACGTCCATGCCGGCCATCGAACCCATCGTGGCGGCTCTTCAGGGGACGGACCGCGATTCGGGCATCGACCTCTACAAGCTCCTGGAACTCAGCGAACATCTGGAAAAAATCGCACCCAAATATAAGCATCTTCTGGCGGATCAGCGGCTTTCCATCATCGACAACGGCGTGCTCGCCCATCAGATTCCGGGCGGCATGATTTCCAATCTGGTAAGCCAGCTCAAAGAAATGAAAGCGCTCGACCGGCTTAGCGAAATCTACAAAGAAGTAGTGCAGACGCGCCAAGACATGGGTTATCCGCCCCTGGTGACGCCGTCGTCGCAGATTATCGGCTCTCAGGCGGTGCTGAATGTTCTTTTCGGTCGGTATGTCCGGATCTCCAACCAGCTTAAAGACTTGGTCCTGGGCCTCTATGGCCGGACTCCGGCGCCGATCGATCCGGAGCTCACCAAGAAGATATTGAAGAATTATAAGCGCGGCCAGGAACCGATCACCGGACGGCCGGCCGATCAGCTCCCGCCGGAAATCGAAGAAGCGAAAAAGGCGGCAGGTGGTCTGGCGCGGACCGATGAAGATTTGCTGGGATGGATCTTGTTCCCCCAGACCATGGAAAAGTATCTTCAGACCAAGTACGGAGTCGAGTCACAGGCCCCCGCCGGTGCGCCGGCCAATACCTAATGAAAACGAAAGAGGAGATCACCAGGATGAATAACGGCTGCCATGACAGGTCCCTGCGGGGCGTGGAAATCCTTCACGACCCCAGCCTCAATAAGGGGACGGCCTTCACGGCCGCGGAGCGCGACGAACTGGGGCTGCACGGACTGCTTCCGCCGCGCATCTCCTCTCAAAAACAGCAGGTCGAACATGTGATGTACAACGTTCGCCGCAAGCCCAATCCCCTCGAACGCTACCTCTATCTGATCGGCTTGCAGGACCGCAACGAACGCCTTTTCTACAGGGCGCTCGTGGACCATCTCGAAGAGTTGAGCCCCATCGTCTACACGCCGACCGTGGGCCTGGCGTGCCAGGAATACAGCCATGTTTACCGCCGGCCCCGCGGATTGTTCATTACCCGGTACGATCGCGGGCATATCAAAAAGGTCCTCACGAACTGGCCCTGCAAAAATGTCCGCGTAATCGTCGTTACGGACGGTGAACGCATCCTGGGCCTGGGCGACCTGGGAACCAATGGAATGGGAATTCCCGTGGGAAAGCTGTCCCTCTATACGGCCTGCGCCGGCATTGATCCGCAGGCTTGTCTGCCCGTCATGATCGATGTCGGAACCAACAACAGCGAACTGTGGAGCGATCCCCAGTATATCGGGTTACCGGAGCCCAGGCTGGCCGACGGCCTGTATGATGAAATTATCGATGAATTCATGGCGGCGGCAAGCGACGTTTTCCCCAACGTCATGATTCAACTCGAGGACTTCGGCAACCGCAATGCCTTCCGGCTTTTGGCCCGCTATCAGGATCAATACTGCATGTTCGACGATGACATTCAGGGCACCGCCAGTGTTGCTCTGGCCGGACTTTATTCCGCGCTCAGGATGATCAAGGGCAGAATGTCCGAGCAGCGGATTTTGTTCTTGGGCGCCGGCGAAGCGGCGCTCGGCATCGGGAACCTTGTGACGAGTGCAATGGTTAATCAGGGCCTCTCTGAGGAGGAGGCCGTCGGCCGCTGCTGGTTTGTCGATTCGAAGGGCCTCGTGGTGGCTGGCCGTGAAGATCTGGCCCACCACAAACGTCGTTTTGCCCATGATTTTCCCTTCCAGCGGAATCTGCTGGACGTGGTCGAAGCGATCAAGCCGTCGGCGATCATCGGAGCGTCGGGGCAGCCCGCAACCTTCACCCCGGAAATCCTGGCGGCGATGGCGCGCCTAAACGAGCGTCCGATTGTCTTTGCGCTTTCCAACCCGACTTCACAGGCGGAGTGCACGGCCGAAGACGCCTATCGCCATACAGGCGGGCGCGCCGTCTTCGCGAGCGGGAGCCCGTTTGCCAAGGTGGAGCTAAACGGCCAGACCTTCGTGCCGGGCCAGGCCAATAATGTCTACATCTTCCCCGGCGTGGGCCTGGGGGTCATGGCGGCCCAGGCGAACCGGGTGACGGACGAAATGTTTTCCGCTGCGGCCAAGTGCTTAGACGAGCAGGTATCAAAAGACGACTTTGCGAAGGGCCGGATCTTTCCGTCTTTGACCCGGATCCGCGAGGTTTCGGCCGCGATTGCGCTGGCGGTCGCGAAAGTCGCTTTTGCCCGAAACCTGACGGCGATGACGGAACCGCCCAATCTGCCGGGCTTTATCAAAGCCAGAATGTACGACCCGACCTATCGGTAGCCCCCGTAACGGAAAAGTGCCTTCCCGGCGACTGTATACAATAAATACACTAAGCGCTAGGCGGCGCGGCTTTGCCGCAGGGGATGCCCCAAAGCGCCGTTTGCGTAACGTGCCGATATCATTCATCCTGCCGTCAAAAATCCTTTCCCGCAGGCCTCTTCTGTGCCAAAAAATCATCATGGCATTGTAATTGCTATACATGCTGCACAGGTAGCAAATGCAAAAAAATATAGTCAAACGAAGACCTGAAGGGTATAAGAAACGCGGATTTCCCGTGGTCCTTTTCATCCTCGCGACAGGTTACGGACAGTGAACGCTCGTCTTGCGCAAGCGGGAATCAGCGCAATTAGGAAGAGACTATAAAATTCATAAGAGGTGTCAATATGGAAAATGTTGTTTTTATCAGTTCGGCACGTACACCGATCGGTGCGTATGGCGGAGCACTCCGGGACATTCCGGTTTACCGGTTGGGCAGCCTTGTCCTGCAAGCGGCCGTGCAGAGAGCCGGCATCGACCCGGCGGCCGTCGATGATGTCATCATGGGCTCGGCCTATCAGAACGGCGAATGCGCCAACGGCGCGCGGATGGCCGTCCTCGACGCGGGGTGGGTGGACACCGTGCCCGGCGTCATGCTGGACCGGCGCTGCTGTTCGGGACTGGAATCCATTTTTTATGGAGCCATGAAGATCCAGACGGGCAATGCCGACATCGTTATCGCCGGAGGCATGGAATCGATGAGCCAGGGCGAGCTTTACATCCCCGGCGACATCAAGTGGGGGCTGGGCGGAAAGAACCACGAGAAGTACGGCTTTATGCCCCGCGGCCATGGCGCGCTCGCGATGTGGGGCATTCCCTTCTATGACCGGCTGCAGCGCGGCCGCGTGATGTCGCAGCCGATCGCCCGCTACGGCGAGCTGAGTTCGATGATGACCTGGGCGGAAACCGCGGCGAAAAATGAAAAAATCACCCGTGAAGAAGCCGACCGTTGGGCGCTCAGGTCCCATCAGCGCGCCATTGCCGCCCAGGACGCGGGCAAGTTTGCAGATGAAATCGTGCCCGTTGAAACGGGCAAGGATAAGAAGACCGGTGAAACAGCTTACCTCAAGAGCGATGAGGGACCCCGCCGCGAAACGACGCTCGAACGCCTCGCCAAACTCAAACCCGTCTACAAGGGCGGCGTGTGCACGGCGGGCAATTCTTCATCCGAAAACGACGGCGCGGCCGTGGTCATCATGGCCTCGGAATCCAAGGCCAAAGCCCTGGGCATCAAACCGCTGGCTTATTTCCGCTCCTGTGCGGTAGCGGCCACCGATCCGACGCTGACCTACCCCGCCGTTCCGGCAGCGGTGGAAAAAGCCCTGAAGAAAATCGGCGCCACAATCGGCCAGATGGATCTTATCGAAGTCCAGGAAGCCTTTGCCGTTCAATGTCTGGCGGATTCGAGACTTGCCGGCCTCTCCGACGAGCAGATGGACGCCAAGGTCAATATCAACGGTTCGGGGATTTCACTCGGGCATCCCATCGGAGCGACCGGCGCCATGAGGCTCACCACGCTCATTAATGAAATGGTCCGCTCCGACAAGCGCTTCGGTCTGGAGACGATTTGCGGCGGCGGCGGCCAGGGGATTTGTATGGTGATCGAACGTAAATAGTGAAGGCGATATGCTGTAACGGATTGCCGCGCCGCCTGAGAGGCGGCTCGCAATGACAATCAAACAACCCAGGGAGGATAAGGGATATGGATTTTGCATTAACAGACGAACAAAGAATGATTCAGGATACGGCAAAGAACTTTGCCGAAAAGGAAATCGCTCCGCACGTTGAAGAAGACGAAAAGAACCACCACTGGCGCAAGGAAATCTTCGACAAAATGGCCGAGCTGGGATTTTTCGGCTTCTGCATCGACGAAAAATACGGCGGAAACGGCATGGGATTCCTGGAGGGCGCGCTGGCCATCGAGCAGATCGCCAAAGTGCACACCGCGTGGCGGATGGCCTTCAACATGCAGACCTGGGGCCCGGCGCTCACAATTCAGAAATTCGGCACGGAGGAACAAAAGGAGCACTACATCCCGAAATTCGTCTCCGGCGAATACATCGGCAGCTTTGCCATGACGGAACCCGATATCGGATCGGATGTCGCCTCGATGAAGACGTTTGCTGAAGACAAAGGAGACTACTACCTCTTAAACGGCAACAAGATGTGGATCACGAACGGCACGGTCTGCAACCACGGTCTGCTCTACGTCAAAACGGACAAAGACGCGGGCGCCAACGGCGTCAGCTGTTTCATCATGGACTACAGCCTGCCGGGCATCTCCCGCAAGAAGATCAACGAGAAGGTTGGTCTGTGGGCTTCCGACACGGCGGAACTGACGTTTGAAGACGTCAAGGTTCCCAAACATCTTCTCCTGGGAAAACTCAACAAAGGATTCCAGATCTGCATGACGCAGCTCAACGCCACGCGCCTCGGATGCTCGTCGGGCGCGGTGGGCCTCTCCGGCGCGATCCTCGATGCCTGCGCCAAATACGCGACCGAACGCACGCAGTTCGGCAAGCAGATCGGCCGGTATCAGCTCATTCAGCAGCAGATCGCCGAGATGAAGATGAACCACGCCGCCGCTCAGGCCCTGATCTACAAGGCCGCCTGGCTCAAGGACAAGGGGCTGCCCAATGTCATGGAAACGTCCATGTCCAAACTCTTTTCCGCCAAGATCGTCGTCCATGACGCCAACGAGTGCATGAAGCTCTACGGCTCTTTCGGCTATTCGGATGAATATCCGTGCGGCCGGTTCCTCAGAGACTCCAAGCAGTTCGAAACGCTGGAGGGCACCTCCAACATGCATACGATGATCATCGCCAATGCGGCCATGGGATTCGCTCCGAACCGGGCGTAAACGATTATTCTGGCACCACGGAGGACAGGCGCGGCGGCAAAAATGCCGCCGCGCCTGTTCATCGTTTTAACGAGACCTCTTTCTTACCTAAACCTTTGGAGAGCAACATATGAGACAATACTTCGAAAAAATGGACCCGCTGGGCAAGCCGCTTTCGGCCAAACAAATTGACAGCATGGCCGAAAACCGCGCGACGCTCGAAGAAATCATGAAGACGGTGGATGCGGAAGTTTTGCGGATCAAAAACGTCGGCGTATCTTTGCAAACGCTGCATGACCGCGGCGAAATGAGCGTCTGGGAGCGCATCGAGTACCTGATCGATCCCGGAACCTTCTGCCCGCTGCACAGCATCTTCGATCCGGATAATGAAGAATCGGGAAGCACCGGCGTTGTTGACGGACTGGCGCGCATCAACGGCAAGTGGTGCGCGCTCATCGGCTTCAACAACAAATGGATGGCGGGCGCCTGGATCGCCGGCCAGCCGGACAACAACCTGCGCGTCACGGACATCGCCAAGATCCTGCATATCCCGCTGGTGTGGCTCGTCAACTGCTCCGGCGTCAAACTGCCGGAACAGGAAAAAATGTACGCCAACCGCCGCGGCCAGGGCACGTGCTTTTTCCGCCACGCGGAGCTCGAGCAGATGGGCATTCCGGTGATCGCCGGCATTTACGGCACCAACCCCGCGGGCGGCGGCTACCAGTCGATCAGCCCGACGATTCTGCTCGCTCATAAAAAAGCCAACATGGCCGTGGGCGGCGGCGGCATCGTAAGCGGCATGTCTCCCAAGGGATTCTTTGATGAAGCGGGCGCCGAAGAAATCATTGACGCGACGAGGCATTTCAAATCCGTCCCCCCCGGCAGCGTGAAGATTCACTACGACGTGACCGGATTTTTCCGGGCCGTTTTCGATGAAGAAAAGCAGGTGCTCGACGCGATCAAGGATTACATGAACGATCTGCCGGCATACAACCCGCGGTTTTTCCGCGTGGCCAAGCCTGCCGAACCCGCGTATTCGCCCGCGGAGATCGCTTCGATCATCCCGGTCAACAAAAAGCGCGTCTATGATTTCGAACAGGTGCTGGCCAGGTTGGTGGACGGCTCCGAGCATCTGGAATTCCGTCCCGGTTACGGGCCGGAAATGTACTGCGGCCTCGTCAAGGTGGACGGCTATCTCATGGGCGTGATCGGCAACCGCCAGGGGGCGTTCCCCAACTATCCCGAATACACCAACGCGTATATGGGCGTGGGCGGCAAGCTCTACCGCCAGGGGCTCATCAAGATGAGCGAATTCGTCACGCTGTGCTCGCGCGACAAAGTGCCGATGATCTGGTTTCAGGACACCTCAGGCATCGATGTGGGCGATACGGCGGAAAAGGCGGAGCTCCTGGGCCTGGGCCAGTCGCTCATCTACTCGATCGAAAATTCCAAGCTGCCGATGATGCTGGTCGTCCTGCGCAAGGGAACGGCCGCGGCCCATTACGTTCTGGGCGGCCCCACGGCGAACAACAACAACGCCTTCTCGCTGGGCACCGCGACGACCGAGATCAACGTCATGCACGGCGAAACGGCCGCGGCGGCAAGCTACGCCCGAAGACTGGTCAAGGAAAAGGATGCGGGCAAGCCTTTGCAGCCGATCATCGACAAGATGAACGAAATGGTCAAACACTACGACGACACGTCGGGACCGGTGTTCTGCGCGAAGAAGGGCTTTGTCGATGAAATCGTCCGCTACCATGAACTGCGCAATTACCTGGTGGGCTTTGCCAACTGCGCGTATCAGAATCCCCGCGCGATCTGCCCGCAGCACCAGTTGATCCTGCCGCGGATCATCCGCTCGCAGATCGTGAAGGGCCTCGACAGACCGAAATAGAAAAAAGTGCAGGGAACGGTCGTGACCGTTCCTCACAGGTTCAAGAATTTAAACAAAAAGGGCGGGATTTTCCCCGCCCTTTTTGTTTTTGACTCTTCTCGTACTCTGACGCTCTGGCAGTGTGTTGAAAAACCCTGTTAGTGCAGGCTGTTCCTCCGGGGGCGCGTTCCCATAGGGAAGCGCATCATGTCAAAAGCCGCTTCCAAACCGGTTTGGCCGGAGGCCAAACAAAGTCTTAGAGGCAAGGCGTCGCGAGGATCGAGCAGCGGAGCGTACTCAAACGTACGTGAGCATGCGAGAGCCGAAGCTAAGCGCAGCATATGAGCCTTTTTCAACAGCCTATTAGAATTCCACGCCCACACCGCCTTTGATTCCAAAGGTAGCAAAAGTGTTTTTTTCCATTTTATCTATCAAGCCGGAGCCGCCTGCCTCGTTGAAGTTGTCACTTTTTCCCGCATCGACATATTTATAAAACGGCGTGGCAAAAACCATCAAGCCAAAGGCTCTGTCTTTTTTGGGAATAATGCTGAATGTCACCGGAAGTTGAACCCGGGCGCCCACCCCGATCGGTTCGTCGAAAGAATTGTTGTTGACGTTTGTCGTATAGGCGTACTTGCCGGCAAAGGGAAGCAGAAAGGCAACATCCAGCGCAACAGACCACCGGGGTTGGGCATACCCAAAGATCGATCCAAAAGCGGCATAGGGCGTCCGGTACGTTTCCGTTAATTGTGAATTGGTTTTGCACGTCAATTTCCAGTCGAGATACCCGATTCCGCCATAAGGGGTAATGGCAAAGCTGCCGCGCTTAAACACCTTGTAGCCGACATTCAGTTCCGTGCTCCAGTCATGCCCATCGTAATAGAGCGGGGCCGGATTCGTATCTTTCTCCTTGATATCCGGAAGAATATTATAATCCAGCATAGCCCGCAGGAAGACGGGCACCGCGGCGCCCTCGTAACGGACATCAAGCGAGGGGCCATGCGCCATCCCGGTGTGCTCCCATTCCCAGGCAAAAGCTCCTTCTTCATTGAGTTTATTTTCCGTGTAGCCGACGGAGTAACCGAGAAAAATTTTGACATCGGCTCCGGCCCAGGCCGCGGTCGATATCAGCAGAATCAAAACGAACACCATCACCCCGATGCATTTCTCTTTCATGCGCATGTCTCCTTTCAGATTCCCCAGGATAATCATTGCCGGGCAATTGACTGGATGCGGCTTTCGCCAATCGCCGGGCATTTGATTGCTTATCGGCCGCCCCCCGGGCGGCGGTACATCATACGATATCTTCGCGGTCGAAGCGCCAAAAAAGAAGCGCGCCGAGGATCACAATGTAGGCAAAAATATTAACAAGCGGGTAGAAGGCCGCCCATCCCGGGAAGCCTTCCCAGGCCGGAAGCGAGGACGCAAATCGCTCTGTGCCTGAAATCTGCGGCCACAGCCGGTAGAACAATTTCCAGCCGCCGAGGTCCGGCGGCGAACCGGAGGGCTGCAGCATGGCCTGTCCCAGGGAACTGTGGAAGAAGCTGAAAATCCCGTCCGCCACAAAACTGACAATGCCGATTCCCGTTACCGAAAGGAAGGCCATGACATCCGGCATCAGAAGGGACAGAAGCAGGCAGGCCAGAACCACGAACAGCAGATTAAGAAAACAGACCAGCGATGCGGCCAGATATTGCGGCAGCAGGTGCCCCAGGCTTGCCGAGGCGACGACAAAAACCAGGCCGTGCAAAACAATCATGAAGAGGGCGGCAAGAATCCACAGCCCGAGAACCTTGCCCGCAACGTACTGCTTCCTCGTGATCGGTTTGGACAAAATCGCCGACTGCATCCCTTCGTCGCGGTCGCGCTTCATCACGCGCATGGAAAGCAAAGCAGCGAGGAACATCGACCCCAGCGCTATCAGATGAAACATCACTTGGGACATCACCTGAATCACCGACCCGGCGTCCAGCATCCGGCCGTTCATCATCACCTGACCGGAATAGCAGCCGCGCACCGACAGGATGGCCAGTGCACAAACCACGCCCATAACGATGAAGCTTTTCTGGCGGATGTCATCCGCGAGCGTATATTTAGCGATCTGCAATATGGGGGACGAGGCTTTCGGCATTTTCACTTACCCTTTCACCAGCCGGACGAAGACATCTTCCAGCGTCTCGCCGTCTCTGACCAGATTCGCGATGGCGTCTGCCACCAGAAGTTTGCCCTGATGGATGATCGCCGCGTTGTCGCAGATTTTTTCCACTTCCGAAAGCAGATGCGAATTGAGAAAGATCGTCGTGCCTTCTTTCTTGAGCGCATCCAGAAGCTGCCGCGTCTCCCGGATGCCGATCGGATCGAGCCCGGAGGTCGGTTCATCCAGAAGAAGAAGTTTGGGGCGGCCGACGAGCGCCGCGCCCAGGCCGAACCGCTGCACCATGCCTTTGGAGTAAGTTCCCGCTTTCGTATGCTCCCGGCCCGCCATGCCGATTTCGCCGACCGTGCGCCGGCATTGCTCGTCCGCTTCGCGCGAGTTCATGCCGAGCAGTTCGGCATTGCGCCGCAGATACTGCCAGCCGGTCAGGTGCGGCGGGATGCGCTGGTTTTCCGCCAGATAGCCGATTGCGGCGCGGCTGGCCGGCTTTGCGCAGTCAATGCTGTTCACCGACAAACTGCCGGATGAAGGCCTCGTGAAGTCGAGCAGCATTTTGACAATGGTGGTTTTTCCCGCGCCGTTGGGGCCCAGAAGCGCGAAGGATTCGCCCGGTTCAACACGAAACGAGACGTGGTCGACGGCCGCGAGCGCGCCGTATTGTTTGGTGACGCCGTTTAATTCAATCATGGCGGGAGTATAGGGATCGGAAGGCAGGATGTCAATCAAATCTGCAAATTGATATTCACCCTCTTTCCTGTATAATGGCGGCGTGCGTTTCTCCTATACCGGGAATATGAGAGAAAGGATTTTGCCCATGATCACCGCGACGCCCGAAGCCATTGACGCGATTCAGGCATTTTTATCCAAAAAGGAAATTCACAAGCCGATCCGCATTCACCTGCGCTCCACCGGCTGCTGCGATGCTTCGCTGGGCCTCGCGGCGGACGAACGCCGCGAAGACGACTGGACGGAGGATGTTGAGGGCATTTTATTCGTGATCGGAAAGGACCTGGAAAAGATGACGGGTGATATCACCATTGCCGCAAGTGCCGACGGGCAGGAAACCGGTTTTGTGGTGACCTCGGAAAATCCGATCAGTGAATGGGACGGCTTCGGAGTCTGCCGGATCGAGGGGTGATTCCTGACGGCTGAAATGATCTCAGGGTCCTGGTCAAAAGCCCATTGATCAATAAGGCCTTCTCACTCTTTTCTGCAATCCCAAGGCTCTCTCAGCGCATCTGATCATGCCGGCTCGTCAAACCGGCATTTGAGCATCAGCGTGCCGTCCTCATACTTGGTGCGGATCTGGTACGGCAGTTTCTTAAACAACGCCAGCATGGAGAAATTTTCCTTAAGCACAATGGCATCGAGGCCGATCAGGCCGTTGGCCTGCGCGGCATCCACCACTTTCTGCTGGAGCCGCACGGCGATCCCTTTTCCCTGCCAGTCTTTCGCCACGGAATAGGCCACCTCGCCCGCGCCGCTCCCTTCCAGAAAATATCCGCCGATGCCGATCACGCGGCCGTAGCCTTCTTCACCCTGGTAGGCGACGATGGAGCAATTTTTCGTATAATCAACGATGAACATGTCTTTCATTTCATCCCAATAAAAATGATGCTTTCGGCCGAAGAAGCGCTTGGCGATGTCCCGTTCGTCCATCTCGTAGAAGTGTTCCTGGATCGACCGGTCGTCCACGGTCTTCACGGGACGGAACGTCACTTTCTGCCCGGCGATGGTCACGACTTCTTCAAGCCAGGCCGGGTAAACGCCGAACTGCGCTTCGTAGAGTTTGCGGTCCTGACTGATGAGCCCGTCGCGCCGCGCCTGCTCGAAGAGCTGCTCGCGAAAATCCGGATGCGCGACGCTGATCATGGCCATGGCGCGCTCCTGAACATTTTTGCCGAACAGATTGACGGCGCCGTATTCGGTGACGACGTACGTGACGTCCGCCGCCGGAATGGCCACGGTGCCCGCGGCTTGTTCGACGACGATGTTGCTTTGCTTGCCGTCGTCGCTCACCGATTGAACCACGACAATCGACTTCCCGCCCGGCGCCATGGCCGCGCCGCGGCTGAAATCCACAAGTCCGGCCACGTCGGCGAAATGGTTCTGCGCGATGCCGTCGGCCGCCACCTGTCCCTTGAGGTCCACGGAGGTCACGCGGTTGATGGCCGTCATCTTGTGGTGACGCGCGATCATGACGGGGTTGCTCACGTAATCGCACGGCCGGAACTCGACGGCCGGATTGCCGTTCAAATAGGCGTAAAGGCCTTCGGTCCCGATGGCGGCGGCAGCCACCATCTTGCCTTCGTTGAATCCCTTCTTCCGGTTGGTGATGACGCCGCGGGTCGCCAGGTCCTGCATCACGTCCAGGATCATGAGCGAGTGGATGCCCAGATCGCTTTTTTGGCCCAGCGCCGCAAACATCAACTCGGGCGTAAAGCCGGGGCTGATGTGGAGGGTCGATCCGTCTTCGACGAGGCTGGACAAAAGTTTCGCCACGCGGTCCGCGTCTTTCAGCTCGGGCGTCGGATAGACCTCCAGCAGATCTTCCTCGTGCTCGACGATATAGTCCACATCATTTACGTGCAGCATGCCGTACCCCGGAACAACCGGCATCTTCGGGTTGACCTGGACGATGACGACGTCCGCCGCCTGGGCGGCCGCCAGCGTAATGTCCACGGATACGCCGAGGTTCAGCCATCCGAAAGCGTCCGGCGGCGCGGTCTGGATCAACGCGTAGTGGATGGGAATGTGGCGTTTCTGAAATAAGGCGGGCACGGTGTAGAGATTCATCGGCGTGAGAAACCGCCGCGACGCCGTAAGCCCCCTGATCATGCCCGACCCCTGGTAGATCGAACGCACGTGATAGTTGCGGCCCTTCGTCTCTTCCGCCACCAGCCCCATGAGCGATCCTTCCAGGTTCAAAAAACGCACGACCTCCACGTCGGAAAAATGGTCGGTATGATCGATGAGCGCACGAACGAGATGCTGCGGTTCGCCGCAGTATGAACCGATGAAAACGCGCTTGCCGCGCGAGATACACCCGATTGCCTGCCCGGCGGATACGACTTTGTCCTGATATGCTGTGGCCACGCCTTCCTCCTGAGATGAAAAAATATCTTTATTGTTTACTGTTTTTTGTTTGCGCCCGAATCGTCACCGCAGCGGGAAATTTTCCACCGGCCCCTGCTCTTTATCAGGTCCGCCCGTCAATATCAACAGAATGCCGGCCAGCGCCAGATAAGCCAGAGCGAGCATGGTATGCGCATTTCCCGCGACCCGCCAGGGGAGGTAGAGTTCGCCCGTCGGCATCACCGAATGAATGACGCCGAAAAGCGTGAGTCCGCCGCACAACGCGGCGCACAGGGCCGCCAGACGCGTCCGGTGATCGATGAGAAAAGCCAGCATGCTGCCCCAGAGCAGCCCCGTCAGGATGAAGCCATTCGCCAGCATGGTCAGCGTTTGATGCAGGTGCTGGAGTCTCAGCGGAAGCTTGTCGGGTGCAATGCCCGCCGCCCCGAGAAATTGTCCGAGAAGGATCAGCACCAGGCTCGCGATCACGGGCAGAAAGCTCAGGCTCACCGCCGGGGAATGGGCCGGCGGCGATTCGGAATAGGCCTGCCGAATGATTTCAAATCCGATGAAGATAAAAATAGGCGCAATGACCGCCCGGGGAATCAGGCCGACAAACAGAGTCATCAGCCCGATGAGCGATCCGATGCCGACGGTCAGACCGGTCAAAAGCGTATAGCGCCAGGTTGCGCCCATTTTCTTGTATGCGGGATGGCCGATATAAGGCGTCGTCTGCGCCACCCCGCCGAAAAACGCCGACAGCAGCGATGTCGCCGCTTCGGTGAGCAGAATGTCCCGCGTCCGGTAATTGTCGCCCGCGAGTCTCGCGCTTTCCGTGTTGTTGATGCCGCCGACGATCGTCAGGATGCCGAACGGAATCGCGATGGGCAGATAGTGGATGCTCTGGGGCAGGGTCTGGAGAAACTCCAGGGAGAACACCGGGAGGCATAGATTGAGCGAAAGAGACGGAGCCCGATACTCGGGCAGGAAGCCGCCAAAGCCGAGGGCGAAATGAATCGCGGTGCCGAAGAACACGGCCGCCAATACGCCGTGAATGCGTCCGGGCAGCCGCAGCTTGCTGAACAGTGCCGCAAAGATGAGGCCCAGCGCCACCATGCCGACGATGACTTCATTAAAGATTTCAATGAGCGGCAGAAAGCTGAGCAGCATGAGACCGATGCCGGCAATAGAGCCCAGAAGCCCCGCCGTCGGAACGTTGCGTTGAATCCATCCGCCGAAAAAAGAGGTAAAGATTTTCACGACGCCGATCATGAAGAGCGTGGCCATGCCGACATGCCACGTGAGGATGGGGTCGCGGGTCAGAACGTAGGTGGGGCCCAGGACGGCGTAAGCAATGCCGATGGTCGACGGCGTATCGAGACCGAGCGGCATAGCCGTGACGTCTTTTCTTCCGGTCTTCCGCTGCAAGCGGATCGCCATCCACGTATAGACGAGATCGCCCGCCAGAACGCCTACGGCCGTACCCGGAATCATGTGCGTCAGAATGATCTCGGCCGGAAAGTTGAAGGTGAAAACCAGGATGGCATTTAAGAAGATCAGAACGCCGGCGTTGTCGAGAAACAGCGCCAGAAAAGCGGTCGTTTCCCCCCAGAATCTGCCGTATTTGGTGCCGTCTGCCGCCTGCCTCATGCGCGATTGCCCGCCCGTTCAATGGATTGCGGAAAGAAAAAAATCCCGTAAACCGGTCCTCGGGCCGAGCTATAGCTGAAAGCGCCGTATTTGACAATTCAATTTATCTTCCTGCGCCGCTAAAGACACGTCTTGCGGGAAATGGAACGGCACGGGAGAAGATCGTCCCGGCCCGGACGCGTCAGGCCGGCGTCTGCGGCGGCCAGACTTTCTTAAAGGCCGTTTTCGGGAAGAAGCAGTAGGGGCATTCGTCCGGCGGCTCCTCTCCATAGTGGATGTGACCGCACATCCGGCACCGCCAGGCCGTCCTGGTTTTTGCCGCGGGCTCATTTAAATCCAGCTCCCGGACCATAGGCAGGTCTTCCAGCGCCGGCATGACGGGCTTATATTTGCCGAGGACGTGGCCGGAAAGAATCAGACGCTGGACTTCGCTGGTGCCCTCATAGATGCTGAACAGGCGGGTGTCGCGCATAATTTTTTCGATCGGAAACATCCTGGTGTAGCCGTAGCCGCCGAAGATCTGCAGCGCATCATTGGCCACTTCCAGAGCGGCCTCCGTTGCATACACTTTGGCAATCGATGCGCTGATCGTCGGGTCCCGGCCGTTGTCCGCCTCCCAGGCCGCCTTCCAGACGAGCAGACGCGCGGTTTCAACCTTTTGGTACATGTCGGCGAGTTTGAACTGGATGGCTTCAAAATTGGTAAGCGGTGCTCCGAAGACGCTTCGTTTCCTCGCATAGTCAATGGCATAGTCCATGGCCGAGCGGGCGGCGCCCACGGCAAAGGCCCCGATGGACGGCCGCGTCCGGGAAAACGTCTTCATCGCCAGGACAAATCCTTTTCCCGGTTCGGCCAGCACATTTTGTGCGGGTACCCGAACATTCTTGAAGTGGATCCCCGCCGTATTCGAGGCGCGCTGTCCGAGCTTCGGGATCGGCAGGCCCACCGATACGCCTTCCCAGTCCCGCTCCACGAGGAAGGCGCAGATCCCCTCATGCTTCTTAGCGGGATCGACCGTGGCGAACACCGACATGTAGTCGGCGACACCGGCATTGGTAATCCAGTATTTCGTTCCATTCAGGATATAGTCATCACCTTGCTTCTCGGCGCGGCAGCGCATCGAAGCAACGTCCGAACCCATGGTCGGCTCCGAGGTCGCAAAGCAGATGCGCTTGAAGTCGCGGAGGATTTGCGGAAAATATGTTTCCCGGACGTGCTCATTGGTCGTGAGCAAAAGCGGCACCGTACCCAGGGAATTATCAAAGATCGAGGTGGCCACGCCCGGACAGACGGCCGCTATCTCTTCGGTCAGGATCACATCCTCGATCAGGCCGAGTCCTTTCCCCCCGTATTTTACGGGAATGTCCGCATTCATGAACCCGGCGTCAAACGCCTTCTTGAGTAAAAAAAGCGGAATCTCATCCTTCTCGTCATAGTGCCACACGGCCGGCAGGATTTCCGCGAGGGCAAAGCGGCGCACCTGGCCCTGCAATTCCTTCTGTTCGGGGCTTAAATCAAAGTCGAGCATGATTTCCTCCTGATATTCTTGACATTTGAATCCGACAGCTTAACACCTGCACGAAGGTACGGAAGGCAGGCATAAGCAAGACAACTGATTGAAGGCCCGAGAAGCTTACCAAAGCAACTCTTGCGTTTAAAATAGGGAATGAACCGGGCGTGTCAAGGACGGGACAAGGGGATAAAAGTCCACCGGATATAACCGCCGGATTGTTTCCGCCGGTCAGGTCTGAAAACCGGGAAGGCTGATGCGCCGCTCGAGCCGGCGCGCTGCAATGACAATGAGGGAGACGAGCGCCAGATAAACCCCTCCGGCCGTGATGTAAACCTTGAAGAATTGGAAGTTGGTCGAGGCGACCTCCTGCATCTGGGCAAAAAAGTCGTGGTACTGGATCAGGAAAGCGACGGAGGTATCTTTAAGATTCTGGATGACCTGGTTGGTTAAAGACGGGACCGCGAGGCGTATCACCTGGGGCATGATTATCAGGCGGAACGTTTCCGGATACGAAAAGCCCTGAGCCCGGGCGGCCTCCAGCTCCGTTTTATCCAGGCCATTGTAGGCGGTCATCAGGTATCGGGCATTATAGGCCGATACGTTCAGCGTAAAACCGACCACGACGACCGTGAACGCCGACAGCTTGATGCCCAGTTGGGGCAAGCCGTAATAAATCAAAAAAAGATGAACCAGAAGCGGCGTCCCGATGAAGAAGGAGATGTAGCGCTCCGTCCATGTCCTCAAAATCTTATTCCTGCTGAGCGTCAGGTAAAAGACGCCGACTCCGCCCGCAAGGCCGGTCACCGACATGATCACCATGAGCAGCACGGTATTTCTAAGACCGGCCAGGATCTGGGGGGAATACGTTATCAGATCATGTAGGAAGGCGTCCATTTCGCTACCTGTGGTCGATCACGCTTAAGAAGAACTGTTTGATCCGCGGATCTTCATGCTCATAAAAAAGCCGCTCGGCGATATCCTCGGCCACGACAACCCCCTGGTCCATGAAAACGATGCTGTCGGAAATATACTTCGCCAGAAACGGATCATGGGTGACGCACAGCATGGTGATGTTGTCGAGGTAGAGCTTGTTGATGACCGTCACCACTTCCCGGGACATCTGCGGATCGAGGGCCGAGGTCGGTTCGTCGAGAAAGAGCACCGCCGGATCCATGGCCAGCGCCCGGACAATGGCCGCCCGCTGCTTCTGGCCGCCGGAAAGCTGCGCGGGATATTTGTGGCGGTGTTCAACCATACCGACGCGTTCCAACTCGTAGAGGGCCTTTTCAAGGGCTTGGGGAGCCTTCATTTTTTTGATTTTCCTCAGCCCCAGCGTGACATTGTCCTCCACCGTCAGATGCGTATAGAGGGCAAAGTGCTGAAAGACAAACCCGATTTCCTGTCGCAGTTTGCGGACATCCACGCCCGGCGCGGTGATGTCTCCTCCCTTGAAGAAAATCTGCCCCGAGGTGGGTGTGATGAGCAGATTCAGGCAGCGCAGGAGCGTCGATTTTCCGCACCCCGACGCGCCCATCACGACCTTGGACTGGCCCAAATCGAGCTGCACATTAACACCCCTGAGGACGTCCTTGTCGTCGAATTTCTTCACCAGATTTTTAACTTCAATTAACGCCATGGACTTTACTCCTTCAGTCGTGAGCCAGTCCGGGAATCCGGTATTTCTTTTCCAGCGCCATAAACGAGATGACGAACACCTTGTAGACGGCAAAGTAGATCAGGCCCACGGCCAGGTAGATTTCCAGCCCCCGCAGGGTCAGGGCGGCCAGGCTCATGGCTTCTTTCATAATTTCGGGAATGCCGACCGTGTAGGCAAAGGGCGTATACTTCAGAATGGAGGTGAATTCATTGATCATCCCCGGGATGGACATCCGGAGCATCTGTGGAAGAATAATGTAGTAAAAGCGCTGACCGCGGCTGAGGCCCGCGGCTTCGGCCGCCAGAAGCTCATCGCGGCTCACGGCGGCAATGGCGCCCCGGAAGATTTCCGCAAGGTAGGCGCCGGAAACGAGCCCCAGGGTCAGCACCATGGAAAGAAACGGGGGAATGCGGATGCCGGCGCCGGGGAGACCGAAAAAGACAATGAAGAGCAGCACCAGCACCGGTATCGAGCGAAACACATACGTATAGGCGGCAAGGATGGCCCGGGCCGTCTTCCATTGCACGAGGCCGAAGACCGTGAGCGCCAGTCCGATCGCCAGGCCGGCGCCGATGCTGGCCACCGTCACCAGAATCGTGTACCCTGCGCCTTTGCCCAGGGTCAAAAGGATATCCCAGAATGTCATCGGTTCGGTCTGCGCCCTTCTACTTCATCCACTTGTCGACGACGGCTTTGATTTTTTCCGGACCCAGTTCGGCGAGGTAGCGGTTAAAATCGTCGCGCAGGGGGGACCCTTTGGGAAAGGCGAACCCGAACATATCGAAGCCGGTAAACACATAGCTGTCCTGAATGTCCATTTTCTTCTTGTAGACGGAAGCCACCGAACCATCGAGAAACGCCAAATCGAGGTTGCCGTTTTTCAGATCGGCCAGAACTTCATTATAGGTCGGATACATCTTGACGTCGATCAGCTTGTAGACGCCCTGCGGTTCCAGTTTGTCCTTGATGAAGGCGCTGTAGGCCATGCCGCGCGGATAGCCGATGGTATATTTTTTCAATTGGGAAAGGTCCTTGACAACGATATTTCTGCTCTTGAGGCTCACCAGATTCCAGGTATTGTCCATATACGGTTTGGAAAAATCCATGACCTCCTTGCGCTTGTCGGTAATCGAAATGGCCGAAAACGCGATGTCGGCCTGCTTGCCGATGACCGCTCCCAGCATGCCCTGCCAGTCATAGGCCGTGATCGTATATTCACGCCCCCGGGCTTTGCAGAAGCCTTCAAACAGCTCCAGGTCCATCCCCATGTATTTTCCGTTTTCTTCATACAGATTCGGCGGCGACGTCGGGCAGACCGCAACTTTGATCACGGAGGATTGTTCTTTCTTACCGCAGCCGGAAAACAGGAGCGGCAGAAGACAAAACACGCAACACAGGAGAATGATTTTTTTCATGAGGTATTTTTTCCTTCCTTTGGGGATTCTTTGGAGACCGCCGCGATTATAGGAAGATCGATTTCCAGTGTCAATGAATTTATAATGAATCCGGGATGGATGATCAATCCCTTGCCCGCCCAAGTCTTCGCATACGGCAAAGACGGCTTTTTATTTGCGGCCGTCCTTCTCCCCGGAACGGCGCCGGCCTTCCTGATACCGGCAGAGATTGGCCACAGTCCTGACCGTCGCGTCGAGCGAGGCATAGACCGGAAACCCCCGGGAGGTAAAAGCATTCTTCAGCAAAAGATTGTAGTGCCTGTCTTCGGCATCTTCGAGGTACGGGTCCAGAGAGACGGTGATCAGGACGGGCTTGCCTTCCTTTTCCCGGGCCTTTGCACACCCCTCGACCATCAATTCAATGAGCCTCTGCATATGGGCATCGATGCCTTTCTGAAGAATGCGCCGCAAATAGCGGAACTGATCAAACTGAAAAACAAGCGTTTGAATCCCGGGGTCCGCGGCGACGATCCGGATGATATCGGCAATGTTTCCTTCGGGGCCGATATTGTAATAGATGGGCCAGGCGTCCAGGGGATTCGAGATACTGGTACCGGCCGCGGGAACCAGCGACCGGAGCGCTCCGACGGTTTCGGGCGAAAACCGCGGCACGGCGATGCCGGCCCGCTGGCACAGGTCGGTCTGGATCACGCTGAAGCCGCCCGAGTTGGTGACAAGCGCCATACCCCTTCCATTCGGGAGCGGCGAGGTGCTGAGCGCCATCAGGAGATTCGTCATTTCGTCGAAATTGTCCACCTGCAAGACGCCGCATTGTTTGAAGACGGCGCGCCAGATGTCCGGAGAGCCGGCCATCGCGGCCGTGTGGGACGCCGCCGCCCGCATGCCCTGCTCGGTCATCCCGCCTTTGATCGCGATGACGGGCTTTCGCACCGCGGCGCGCCTGAGGGCCGCCATCAGACGCGGGGCGTCTTTCGTCCCTTCAATATAGAACGCGATGATTTTTGTGTCCTCGTCGTGGGCCAGGTAGGTGAGAAAGTCGGCGCCGTCCAGATCGGCAGCGTTGCCATAGCTCACCACCTTACTGAACCGGAGATTTTTGGTGACGGCAAAATAAGAAAAGGATTCGGCAAAGCTGCCGCTTTGCGCAACCACGCCGATGCGTCCTTCCTCGGTCGGGGCCTCCGGTACGATGGCCAGCCCGGAGGCCGGGCAGTAAACGCCGAAGCAGTTGGGTCCGATGAGCCGGATTTTTCCTTTCGCCTGCCGTTTCAGTTCTTCTTCCTGCTTGATCCTTTCGGGAATTCCCGTTTCGCTGAAGCCGGCGGTAAATATTTGAGCGACCTGGACGCCCTTTTGGATGCACTCGGCAAGAACCTGGGGCAGGATCGCGGCCGACACGCCGATAATGACGTAATCAACCGGCCCCTCCACATCCAGAATGCTCGGGTAGCATTTCCGGCCCAGCATCTGGGTGTATTTCGGATTCACCAGATACAGGCGTTCCCTGATTTTCGTTTTCATCTGCGCCTGGGTCGCCAGATCAAAGGGGGACGCCCCGATAATCGCCACACCCCTGGGATTGAAGATCGTATCAAATAAGTTCTCAGTCGCTTCCATAGTCCTCCGGATGATCGATCTGTAATGATTGTGAATCTGCATAGAACAAGGGGCTGCAACCTTGTTCTTGTGTAACACGCCAAGCCAGACGAATGAATTGACGATGCGCCGCACGCGCGCCCGGAACGGGAAATGGTCCGCTATTTCGCTTTCGACTGACCGCTCACGGGCTTCAGGAAAAGATAGTAGAGCCGTCCTTCGCGGTAGGTCGCGCCGGCCAGTTCCCCCGCCCGGTCGCCCACCCCCATGT
>SBEK01000241.1 GCA_009668925.1 Deltaproteobacteria bacterium | reverse complement strand
TTCGTGAATTGGACGTCAATCCCGTCCGCGTTCTTGCCGATGGTTCCGGTGTTCTGGCGTTGGATGCGAGACTGAGAATTGAGAATTAAAACCGCGATCCGTGGTGTTTGCGCTGCACCCGACGGCCGCCATAAAATTGAGACCGGCATCGCGGCATCCAGTGCCTTGCAACGAAGGCGGAGATTCCGCAACGTCTTTACATGAGAGACATATTTTCCGCGTCCCGCATAAGTTCTTCCCGGAATTTGGGATGCGCGATGCTGATCAGGGCGAGCGCCCGTGCCCGTGTTGATTTTCCCTTCAGGTTGACGATGCCGTATTCCGTTGCGATATAATGCACGTCATTGCGCGGCGTCGTGACCATGGTCCCCGACGGGAACTGGCTGACAATGCGAGATACTTCTTCGTTTTTTGCGGTCGAATACAATACAAGAATGGCTTTGCCGTCGGGTGAATCGTAGGCGCCGCGGACAAAATCGAGTTGCCCCCCCGTGCCGCTGTATTGACGTCCTTCCAGGTATTCCGCGTTGCACTGTCCCAGGAGATCAATCTGCAGGACGGCGTTGATGGATGTCATCCGGTGATTCTGCGCGATGACGCCCGGATTCATCACGTACGAGCTGGGATAATTTTCAAAGCTCTTATCGCCATCCATATACTGGAACGTCTCCATGCCGCCGTAAGCAAGTGAAAAAATATGCTTGCCCGTGTGGACATTCTTGTGCGCGCCGGTAATGACGCCTTTCTTAATCAGATCCACCATGCCGGGACTGAGAAGCTCCGTGTGGATGCCCAAATCCCTGTGCTGTTCCAGGTAAGGCGCGATGGCGTTGGGCAGACTGCCGATGCCCAGTTGAATCACCGCCCGGTCCGGCACATGTTCAGCGACGATCTTGCCGATAACCGGGTCCAGCGGATTCGGCGGCATCGGTAACAATTCCAGCAGAGGGACCGTATTCTCTACAATCATTGAAACATCGGCGACATGAATCAGGGCGTCTCCGTAAACAAACGGCATGTTCTCGTTGACTTCGACAATCAACGTTTTGCACAACGTCGCCATGACGGACAGGTACCCGTTGCAGGGTCCGAAGCTGAAGAAACCATCTTCGTTCATCGGTGCGACTGTGGCCACGGCAATATCGACATCCATCGTCTCCATGACGATCTTCGGCACCTGATGAAGATAAGCGGGAACAAATTGCGTCAAGCCGACCTGGACCATGTTTCTGGAGGCTTCACTCACAAACCAGCTGTATGAATCCACGATGTCGGCAATATCCGGACTGCCCAGGGTTTGGGCAAAATGTTTTTGGGCATTGAACGTGTATACCTTGATGCTATTCAGATCACCCGATCGGGCTCGCGCGGCAATGGCCGCCAGCATGCCCGGTGGTTCAGCGATGGTGACGCCATGGACCAATGTGTCTCCGTCTTTAACGGAAGCTGCTGCCTTGGCAAAGGTTGTAAGTTTTGATTTGTACTGATCGGAATATTCATTCATCTTGGAGAATCCCCTGTTCGTTGAGACATGTTATCTCGCGCGGTTGATCCTTTCAAGAGAAATCATATCAACTCCGGCTTGCGGCCGAATCGAGCCTTCCCATAATTTGCCTTCGAATGTCTCGAAACAGTTGATTAATTATTACGAATGAGGTATCAAAAAGAGCATAGCGTCAAAAATAACAAGGCGTGAATGAAGAATATGCCGGCCCTGCGTTCGCTCATCAAGAAATACAAATCACGGAAAATATCCACACAATATCTGATTCTGCTCATCCCGGCGATTGCTCTGCTCTTCATCACGTTCGCGGTTGCCGTGTATTGCCTGGGCAAGCCGGAAGCCCTGAAAACCAACTTTGAATTATCAGAGATTATTGCCAAGAAGACAAATCAGGCTCTCATCCGCTGGCTGGAAGAGCAGATTCGCACGGCTCAGACGATTGCTCATGATCCGCGTGTCGTTGACGCCTGCGCATTTCCTCTGGATCTGCAAAAGAGATCGGCGGCGCAGAAATTCCTCTCGGAAATGCATGCGCGCTATCCGTATTACGAGAATATTCCTCTGGCCCTCAAGCTGGAGGAGGGTCAAACGGTACCGGTCGATGTTCAAGGTGAAAAGAGGACCATCGGCAACGGGAATTTTTTTATCGATACCGTAGGCGGCAAGACGATCGGAAAATGCGGGCCGCAGTTCAGTTATATAAAGAATGTATTTTCGGGGAAGCCCTATTTCATCAGCGAGGTCTACCCCAGCATCCTGCGCGGGAATCCGATCTTTGTCGTGGCTGTCCCGATCCTCCATAATGGGGCGATCATCGGCGCGACGATTGTTGCTCCGAGGATGGATTATTTTACCGAATTCTTCGTGGAAAAATCGGTTATGGGTATGACCGGCTACCTTGTGATGATGGACCAGAGCGGGATGATTATTTCGCATCCGCAAAAGAAGCTGATCCTGAACCCCAGGGGCAAGGAATTGATCAAGCCGGTCATGGATAAAATACATGCGGGTGAGTCCTATTTTTTATCCTCTTTTGACGGCCGGGATAAAGCCTACTACGTGGAAAAACTGACCACGGCGCAGTTCAACATGCAGGACAACTGGTATATCATCTTTTGCCGGGGATACGATGAGATCCTCTCCGGCATATTTACCTTCCTGACGAAAACATTTATCAGCGTATTGCTGATTGTCATTGCTGTGACGCTGTTCGTATATTTTCTGACAAGAAATCTCGTCACCAAGCCGATGGAGAAGGTGGCGCAGGCGGTAAAAAGCGTTTCCCTGGGCGATCTGCGTGTAAGAATTGACACGGGCGGACAGCGAAACGAAGTCGGAACCCTGGGCGAGGCCATCAACGCGATGACGGTGAGTATTCGGGAGCAGACGATAAGAATAAGAGAGGCAGTGGATACGCTCAACGGAATTGCCACAGCGATCCTTTCCGCATCCAGCCAACAGGACGAGGCCATGAAGGGTTTTGAAGGAAATGTGGCCCAGGTCGGCGTATCCTCAAAACAAATATCGGCGACGTCTCAGGAACTCGCTCGGACCATGGAAGGGGTCAAGCACGCCGCCGAAGAGGCATCCAGGCTGGCCAATGCCGGACAAGCAAGCCTTTCCGGCATGCAGGACGCCATGCAAACGCTGTCGAATGGAACGGACGTCATCTCGGATAAGCTTGCCCTGATCAATCAGAAAGCCAAGAGCATCGACAGTATTATCGCGACCATCACCAAGATTTCCGATCAGACAAACCTGTTGTCGCTCAACGCCGCCATCGAAGCGGAAAAGGCAGGCGAATACGGCAGAGGCTTTTCCGTGGTCGCCCGGGAAATCGGCAGACTGGCCAATGAGACGGCAATCTCCACTTTGGACATTTCGGAGGTGATCAACGAAATGCAGGGATCCGTTGTGGACGGGGTCAGGGAAATGGAGAATTTCCGCCAAGGCGTCACGCATGGCGTTCGCTCCGCGGATGATGCCGCAATGCAACTTTCACAGGTCATTGCCAAGGTTGCCTATCTCAGCCCCGAATTCGACAAGGTGAACGAAGGCATGCATTTTCAGTCCCTGGGTTCCGGGCAGATCAGCGATGCCATGGCGGACCTGAATCGCAGCGCCGGGCAGATGTCCAGTTCTCTTTCTCAATTCAAAGACGTTACGGAACAGCTGAATTCGGCCGCCAACAGACTCATCCGCACCGTTTCACGCGCCGTCGTGTAACTGCCCGTCGGGGCATCCGGAAATGCGATTTTCAAAGGGCCATAGGTTTCACTGAATATGGTTGCTTTATTTTGACTTCCCCTCTCATTATTTCAGAACATCGGGTTCAATGATCTTGTATTCAGAGATATGTTCCAGAAGTTCTCATTTGTAAACTGGTATATAAATTGCTGTATAAAATTCGTAAAAGGTGAGGAGTTTCATGATGATATGTCCTCAATGCGGCTACGAGAGAAGGAAAGGCGATGATATCATCAATGCCTCGGAATGTCCCAAATGCGGGATAATATATAGT
>SBEK01000240.1 GCA_009668925.1 Deltaproteobacteria bacterium | reverse complement strand
GCGCAAGAGGCTCAACAACGCCATCATGGACAAAGTGCGCGAACGCTTCGGCGCGCGCGTATTCAACGCCGTCATCCGTGAAAACATCGCCGTCGCGGAAGCGCCGAGTTTCGGCCAGTCCATTTTCGAATACGCCCCCAAAAGCCACGGCGCCGAAGATTATCTGGAGCTGTGCCGGGAAATGATCCGCAAAAGGACTGTCGGCTGATCCGCAAGCAGTACAACAACGAACAAACGCCGCAGTTGCTGATACCAGGGAAAGACCGATAGGAGATGAACATGAAAAAATGCATTCGTGTATGGTTGCCTATTTTGTCCATAGGCTTTCTGTGCGGCTGCGCCAGCATGTCATCCTTAATGCAGGCTGTCGATAGAAATGATCCCAAAGCGATAGAAGATATATTGCAAAGCGGTGCCGATATCAATGCGACGTCGCAGTGCGACAGGGACATGCCGGAATTTGAAAGCTACACGCCTCTGGGCTGCGCCGCGAAGAACGGCCGCACCGCCGCCGTTAAAGCCCTGCTGGACAAAGGAGCCGACATTAATCAAAAAAAAGGCGGATATCGGTTCGGCAACTATAATCCGACGCCGCTGATTTTGGCGGCAAGAGAGGGGCATGCCGAAACCGTAAAGATTTTACTGGAGCGGGGCGCGGATATCAAGGCAACCGACAGCATGCTGCACTTGAGTGCCTTAATGTGGACGGTATTATCCGCAAAGGGTGAACATGCAACAATCGTCAAATTGCTGCTCGATCGGGGCGCCAATGCCAATGAGACGACGGCATCGGGAAAGACGCCGTTAATCTTTGCAGCGGAAAATGGCAGTGCGGACAACGTCAAGGTTCTGCTTGCGCGGAGCGCCAGAATCAATGCGAAAACCGAGAAAGGGGCCACTGCCCTGAGCGCTGCTGCGTTTAATGGGCACCAGGACATTATCGCAATTCTATTGGCCGCAGGGGCCGATCCGGACACCGCCGCGATGGCCCTGGAATCCGGCGTTCATTCGTCCAAAGAGGCGGCGGAAGCAACCAAATACAAGCAGGGTTTGAGCCTTCTGGGGAAGTACGTTAAAAAGCCGGAGGCAACTTCTCCCTCGACTTCAGCAAGCGTCATTTCCCGAGAGGAATTGACAAATATCGTTAAAGAGGCTGTCGCGGAAAGCGCAAAAACACAGAAGAAGACGCCGACATTGTCGTCGGGGTCTTCTTCCGATATCGAAAATCCCGTTTTTCATATTTCTGAAAGAATCGTGGGCGATCATGATCTGGCCGTCATCATCGGCATCGAAGGCTACCAAAGTCTGCCGAAGTCGGACTACTCTTACGACGATGCGCGGCTGGTCCGCGACTACACCCGGGCCCTGGGCTTCCGGGAGCGCAACATCGAATTCATCACGGATGAAAAGGCGACGCTTTCCGGAATCGTCAAGACGGTCGATGTCTGGCTAAAAAACAAGACCAAGCCGCAAAGCAGAGTGTTTGTCTATTATTCCGGCCACGGAGCGCCGGACCCCACGACCGGCGAGGCCTACCTCGTGCCCTATGACGGCGATCCGAATTATCTGGCGGTTACCGGCTATCCGCTGAAGCGACTTTACGAAACCCTGGCCAGATTACCCGCCGCGGAAGTGACGATTGTACTGGATGCCTGCTTCTCGGGCGCCGGCGGCAGGAGCGTTCTGGCCAAAGGCGCGAGGCCGCTGGTCCTGACGGCAGCTCCCGTGAGCCTGCCCAAAAACGTTGCCGTTCTTTCCGCGACACAGGGTTCGCAGATCAGCACATCCTCACCGGACAAGGGACACGGCGTATTTACCTATCACTTTCTGAAAGCGATCAAAGATGGAAAGAAGACGGTCGCGGAAATCTACGAAACCATTGCGCCGCAGGTCGAAGATGAGGCCAAACAATTAAACGTCCAGCAGCGTCCGGCGCTCAGTCCGAATCCGGAAAGCGTACGGGGCCGGTTCAATTTAAGAAAGTGAGGAATGCATGAAAAATCGGTTCTGTATTTTTTTTGTGAGTCTGGTTTTCCTGATGGCCGGTTTCAGCTCCGCCCATGCGGTGAAGCCCCTCAAAGACATCCCCCTCGACGCCTGCGTCTGCCTCGGTAATTTTGACCAGCGTGCCGCCGCTTATGTCATCGCCACCCGGAACAGGTTAATGGGCGCGCGGACGCCTTCTTTTCTGTCGATTAAAGAAGTGAAATCTCTGGACGAGGCTGACGGTTGTGATGTCACCGTCAGAATCAGCCAACCGGGCACCTGGTTTGTTAAAACGGAGGTCTTCTCATCGCAGACAAAAGAACTCCTCACCACCGTTGAGGCCAGCGGCTTTCCGGGCAGCAACCGAACCGTCAATAAGATTTTTTATGAGCTGGGGGAGGGCACGGCACTGCAGAGCCGGCTTATTTCGGAACGCCAGACACGTCTCGCCGCCCTGGACAGCAAGAAGGAAGCTTTGGCCGAGCCAAAAGCCCGGCCGAGCAAACAGAGTCCCGTCATTTCGAAGGAAAGCAGCGCTCGATCAGATATTGAGGCTCTGCCGCCGCCAATCGGAAAACACAATAAAAACGCCTATGCCATCATCATCGGCATCGAAACTTACCGCCAGAACCTGCCGCGCGCCGATTTCGCCGAAAGCGACGCCCGTCTGGTTGCCGCGTATCTGGCGGGGACGTTGGGTTATCCTGAAGAAAATGTTGTCACCCTGACCAATGATCGTGCGGCCCTGGGAGACTTTGTCAAATACTTTGAAAAATGGCTGCCCAACAACGTCGAGAAGGATGGGATCGTCTTCATTTATTATTCGGGACACGGCGCGCCCGATCCCAAGACGGGCGGGGCCTATCTGGTGCCATACGACGGCGACCCGGTTTTTATAGCGGAAACAGGCTATTCCCTGAAAAGAATGTACGATGCTCTGGGCAGACTTCCCGCCAAAGAGATTGTCGTGGCCCTGGATTCCTGCTTTTCCGGTGCGGGCGGCCGATCGGTGATTGCCAAAGGCGCGCGGCCGCTGGTGATGAATATTTCGGGCAACCTGGCTCTTTCCAAAAACATGACCGTGATCTCCGCGTCATCAGGTGACCAGATCAGCTCCACCTATGATGAAAAAGGCCACGGACTCTTCACCTACTTTCTGCTCAAAGGCATTAAGAATGAAGACGTCGTGAAACCGGACGGTACGCTCAAGGTGGAAGATTTGTACGGCTACCTCAAACCCCAGGTCGAACGAATCGCCCGCAAGCAATACAACAACGAACAGACGCCGCAGTTGATGGGTGCGAAAAATCACTGAGGTTGATATGAAAAAAATCGTCATCCTGTTATTGTCGCTGCTCCTGATTCCCCTGGCTGCACCGGCGGCGGAAAAACCCGTCTGGGTTGACGCAACCGGCGAGGCCCTGATGGGGGAGGTCGAGACCCAGAAAGACGTTAAGGACCGCGCGAGACGGGAGGCCCGGAACCAGGCGGTGGAAAAAGGGGTCGGCGTGTTTATCCGGTCCCATACGCTGGTTTCCAATGCCCAGGTGGCCGACGATCTCATCTACGCCGCCGTCCGGGGGAAGATCAAAAGCGAGAAAACAGTATCCGCGGGCTGGGACGAAAAGGAAAGAACCCTCTACCGCGTTAAAATAAAAGCGCTGGTCGAACCCGTCTATCCCGAAAAAGGCGAAGGCCTGTCCGTGAAGCTGTCCCTTTCCAGGACGGACTTAAGAGAAGGCGACGAAGTTAAAATCTTCTATTCGGTAACGAACGACGCCTATGTCTACATCTTTTCCGTCGCCGCGGACGGATCCGTGACGCTGCTTCTGCCCAACGCCCATATGTCGGATAATTTGGCCCGGAAGGGCCAGGCGTATCAGTTTCCGCCGGGCGACGGCCGCATCCGGCTTACGGCCATGTTTCTGCCGAACCATCAGGGGGCTTTTGCCGAGGAGAGAATTAAAATCGTCGCGACAAGAAAAAAGGAGCCCCTGCTATCTTTAGGTTTCCAAGAAGGCGTTTTTCAGGTATATGACGAAAAGTCGACGGGAATGATCGGCGATCTGGT
>SBEK01000034.1 GCA_009668925.1 Deltaproteobacteria bacterium | reverse complement strand
AAAAAGGACTGGGCTGTTTCCAACTCTCCGGCTTCGCCGTAAATAATCCCCAATTGGATAAAGGCATGGGCGTCTTCCGGATCTTTCATGGTCGCCATGTAATAGCGGTTGCTGGTGTGCTTAAGCCAGATTCGATGGAGTTTCGCGATTTCGTCGCCGTAGCGCTTGTTCACTTCGGATTTGTTTTTCACCGAAACGCGCCAGTCGGAAAAAGGAAGCGTCGCCGGCTTATACCTGTCCCAGGCCCGCGCGAGATCCGTCAACTCGATGCCTTTGTTCTTCCACTCATAATAGGTCTTGCTCCCCGTTTCCCAGGCTTTCATAAATGGGGAACCGACCAGCGTCAACTCCACGGGAGCCCATACCGTCCCTTCATGAACGACCAGCAGTCCGTTCATGGTAGAATCTCCCAGATCACTCACCTCGCCCACGGCAAACATCATGAAGAGATGATCGGGAGTTCCGAGAATCATGGTGCGGATGCCCAAACCCTCCAGGGCCGCCGTATACAGAACAACCAGATCGGTACAAACGCCGGAATTCCTTTTCAGCGTTTCGCGGGGGTACTGGACATAATCCACAATGCGGGTCTTGCCCTCGACGATTTGGTACGGATTATTGGGGTGGTGCAAATAGGTCATGCCCATGAATCCAAGATATTCATAGAGTGCACCGGCATAGACGAGGGGCGAGCTGATGTCCGCATACTGGGTGACCACGGCCCGCGTGAATTCCAGAACGACCGGATCCTTGGATGTAATGAAGGTGGCGACGCGATCCTTGTTGACCCACATCATCCTGTGTTTTTCGTAGAGTCTGAGGGCGTTGTTCTTCGAATAACTGCGCAGCTTCTGATTTTCGTAATAGCTCACCTTCAGTTCCGTCTGCACCGGCGTATCTTCCGTCACTTCAAGAATCTTATTGTTAAAAACGGCCTTGAAAGCGACTTCTCTGCTTTCCTTCGGCTGGAGGTTCCGGATTTCCGCCTCTGTCGGGAAATCCATATATTCCTTGATATTGAAGGCGAGTTTCAATGTGGCAATGGGATTGCGCGTATTGTTGGTGAGCCGAACCTTGCCGATCCCTTCATTTTCATAGATCTTGTAGGTATTCGAGAAAATATCACTCATTTCGAGAATATCGATTTCCAGCGGCGCTTTGATGGCCACCTGCGTACGAATGCTGACGGGAACGTGTTCGCTCTCCACTTCATCGATGCTGACGGCGCTCACCAAATACGTATAGGAAGTGTCCGGTTCCAGCCCTCCTTCGGAAAACGCCCCCGTTTTCGTCCGGGCGATCAATGCCGACCCGTCACCGTCGCGGTAAATGTTATAATGATCGATATAGTCCTCTTTGCGCATCTTCCAGACCAGATCCACGGACCATTCCTGGCTCTGCGCTTCGAGGCCGATGGGGGGCGGCGGAGTGTATTTCAGCGGGACCGCCGACGCGGATTCCGTCGCAATATTTTCATTCCCCCCGGCTCCACGCGCGCTCACCCGGTAGACATATTTCTTTCCCGGAAGGACGGAGACGTCTCGAAAAGAATGCTTCGGCGACGTTCCGACTTCCTGATAGGAGAAGTCACCTTCGAGTTTGCGAAAAACGCGATACGCTTCGACAACGCCCTCTTCAGACGGATTCCAGGAAAGATCCACGGCTCTCATGTCCGGTTTGGCCTGGATGCCTGCGGGCGGCGAAGGCGTATATTGCATGCCGAACGTCTGCACGCGCTTATTTCCCGGATCGGCAACCATAAACGATCCGCCGTCCATGGCGACAATCGATGCCGGCTGTTTGAACTCTCCCCGTCCGTTTCCCCGGGATCCGAATTCCCGGAGAAACTTTCCCGCAAGCGTGAAGACTTTGACGCTCCGTGTTCCGGCGTCGGCCACCAGCAACTCGGGGCCCATAACGGCAAGACCAACGGGGCTCTCGAATTTGTCCGCACCGGCGAGATCGCCTCCTATTTCCCTCGTGACGCTGCCATTGGGAGCGATGCACACGACAATTTTCCGATCTTCACAAAGCGCATAGGTATTTCCTTTCGCGTCCTGGGCAATGGCGACGGGCGTCTCCAGGGGCTGGTTTCCCGCCGCTTTGGCAAAGGTGTTCATCAGCACCCCTTCACCGTTAAACACCTGAATCCGGTTATTATTCTTATCGGCCACATAAATCAACCCGTCCGGGCCGATCAGGATATCGCTCGGTTTGGAAAAATATCCTTCTTTGTTTCCGGACGAACCCACTTTGAGGAGCACGCGGCCCGCGGCATCCAACTTTACAAGCTGGCTTGCCTCGCGGTCAATGATCCAGAGAAACCCCTTGAGATCAACCGCCACGGAAACAGGGACCGCATCCGGCACTCTGATCGTCTTTTCGACGCGCCCGTCCTTTATTGTATGGATGGCGTCACTGTCCCCGTCTACAGCGAAAGTGCTCCGGGATGTTTTGTCCCATGCCAGTTTCTTCGCCGCCAGGGGGATGTCCCTGAGCCATTTGACGGACGTCGGGGGCGAAATGTCAAACGGCAAATCGTTGCCCGCTCCCTTCCCGGTGGCAATCACCTGGATGGTCGCTCTCGACCGGTCGACTGCATAGACATTGCCCAGAGAGTCCGTGGCAATTCCATAGAGCTCCTGAAACTGGACCTTGCCCGGCCCCATGGTTCCGAATGAAAAAAGCTTCTCGCCGGTGAAGGTGTATTTTGTGACATTATATTTCTCAACATCCGTAACGAAAAGACCGTCATCCGCAATGGCGAGAGAGAAGGGTTTGACCGGACCCGCCAGCTTCCCGACATACGTACCGTCTTGCCGATACATTTTAACGATCCGGGCGGCTCCGTCTACGGCGTAGATCAGACCTTTCGAGTCAACCGCAACCGCCGTCGGACTCTTGAGGAGACTCTCCTCCTTTCCGGTATTTCCGATCGATCGAAGGAAGACGCCATTTTGCCCCAGAACCTGAATCCGGTCGTTGCCGGTATCGGCTACGTAAATGATTCCCTGATACACGAAAATTCCTTCAGGGCTGCTGAACTGCTTGGGACCGCTGCCGCTCTCGCCGAACGCGTCGCGGCAGACGCCGGTCTTGGAAAAAATGGCGACACTGTCCAGGGACTTGTCCGCAACATAGATATGATCGCCGTACACGGCAATCCCCGAGGGTTTCTGAAGATAGGGCTCTCCGTTTTTTGTCTGACCGCTGAACGTCAGAATATTCTTCCCTTCAGGGCTGAATACGTAAACGAAGCCGTTCTTGCCGGCTAACAGGCCTCCTTTGTAGCCGGTCACGTAGAGGCTGCCGTTCTTGTCCGCCGCAGCATGAAAAGGATTGTCAACGCCAATTTCCGAGACGAAATTGACCTGGTGCGCGGCCTGGGCCGGAAGGGATATGAACGTCAATAGCATCAGGAACGCGACCACCGGACGTACTCTGAACATCTTCACCACTCCACAGGACCCGGTATTTCCCGGATCGATTGAATCTCCCCGGCAGGCCCCGGAAAGCTTTCCTTTTTTACGTAAAATACATTTCTTAATGCACTGCACTGTACGGACCGTGAACCGCCGGCATTCCCTTCGCCGACCCCTTCACCCCCGGCGGAGTTCAGGAGCAGCCGCCGTCTTTTGAGGCTGCAAACCTCTCAAGGCGAAGATCTCAACCGGAATCCGCTTCCCTTTGACCAGGAAGCTCCCCAACGGCTCGGCCATCACACTATCTTTTACCCGTTCATACAACGCCCGGGTGATTACGGCGCAGCCTGCCTCCCTGCTTTCATTCTGAATCCGATAGGTCAGGTTCACGCCATCACCGATGGCAGTATACTCCATTTTTTTGCCGACTGCACCGATATTTCCAACGATCACTTCTCCCGTATTGAGCCCGATTCCCCATGTGATGGGCTCGTCCCCCGCACTGAGCCATTTTTCTTGCAGAGGACCCATGCTGGCCATCATTTCGAGTGCGCACCGCACAGCGAGTTCGGTATGATTTTCCTGAATCAGGGGCGCGTTCCAGTAGGCAAGGATGCCGTCCCCGAGAAACTTGTCCAGCGTTCCGTCATATTTCATGACGATGTCCGTCATCGCGGCGAGGTAATCATTGAGGATTCGCACGACATCGGCGGGAGATCGTTTTTCACTGTACGTTGTATAATTCTGGACGTCGGCAAAGAGAATGGTGAGCTCCCTCGATTCTCCGCCGATTTTCGCCATCTCGGGATTCTTCACGAGAACATCGACAACCCTTTTGGAGACGTAGCTGGCAAACATGGATCGTATCTCCCTCGCCTGCCGGTCCACAACGAAAAAACGAAGGTAACCGGTCACGGCCGAGGTCAGCAGAATGCATAAAACAGGATAGACGATGCTGATCCATCTTCCGCCCAGAAACATGACGCCGGCGAAAGCGACCTGAAACGCGATGAGCAGCACGGTCAGGGGCAGCGAGACGCTGTGACGGAGATTCCAGATCATGAGCGTGGCCGCAATTCCCAGGATGATGATCAGGGCCAGATCGATAAGCTTTTCGGGTGCCGCACGACGAATAAAGTTGCCGGCAGCGATATTGTCCGCGATACCGGCGTTGACTTCGACCCCGGGGGTATTATTGGAAAAGGGGGTAATGCGCATATCATAAATGCCCAACGCGGTGGCCCCGACAAATAAAACCCGGTCTTTGAGCCGATCAGCCGGCACCCTCCCCTTCACCACGTCGGCAAAAGAAATGCGCTCGTACAGGCCGGGGGGGCCGGCGTAGTTAATCAGCAGCCGCTGCTCGCCATCCGTCGGGATTTTCCGGGGCCCCAGAAAAACTCTCCTGCCGTCCATCTCCAAGGCCTTTGTTCCCATCAGTTCCGCGGCGCCGGCCAGCCCCAGCGACGGATAGGTTTTCCCCTGGTGCACGATGACAAGCTTTGTGAAGCGGATGACGCCGTCGCTTTCCGGAAAGACATTGATATGCGCGATGCGTCGTGCGGCGTTTTGCAACTCCGGAATACTGGACGTCAGTCCCGCAACATTGCCGGTTTCATCAAATTCAAATCCGCAGGCCAGAGTCACCCGCCCGGACCTCATGATCGCCGCGGCAAATGCATCGTCAACTTGTTTTGTCTGCACCTCCGGAAAGAAAGCGTCGAAGAGCACGGCTCTGGCTCCCGCTTCGGTCGCCACATCGAGCAGCGCCGCATAATGCGTCCGCGAGAAAGGAAACCGTCCCAGTTCAGCAATGGTTTTTTCATCAATTGCAATGATGACAATAGGGCGAGACGTCTGAGGAGGCGTTGTGAGGGCTTTCATCCTGAGGTCGTAGGTATTGTCCTCAAACCCTTCCAGGAGGTTCGTCTGAAGGTAATAGAGGCCGATCACAACTACGATCGAGATGAGCGCGACAAAATGGATGTTTTTCAGCCTGCCTGTTTTCATACGATTCCGGCGATCATTCCGTCGCTTTGCGCCTTGCCCGGATCCGCGGGCATAACCCCGCCGGGCATCGGCCATCTTGTTCATCTTCTTTCACGACCGGGAAATGATGATCATGATGCCAATGCGGGCCGTAGCTCTAACATTGCGGTTTCTTTGACAGATATATATTCCTGCGCGGGAGTATAGGAAAGGCCGTGCAGCATGTCAAGGGATTCTTATACCGGGAATTGGCAGTCTTGCACTGCCGGAGGGACGGCGCCGGAAACGATGGCGCACCTGCCGTTGACCGGATATCCGGCAAGCGACGAACGGGCCTTTCACCGTCAGCGACTCATGACCATTGCCAGGTACAGCCTCTTTCGGTTTCTACCGCCCTGATGTAACTGCGGGCGATGAAGTCGTTCACCGTATTTTCGATCAGACGCGGATCGCCGGAAATGGCCGTCTTCATTCTTTCAGCAAAAATCCGCTGTGCGGCATCGCGGTTTCCAATGAGGGGAGCTTCGATCACACCCAGTTTTTCAACCAGATCCTCCTTGAGAATCGAAAACGTAATATTCATCCGGTGTTTACCTTCAACCCGCATGTCGTCATAAGGCGTATTCTTGCCCGTTTTGTAGTTCTCGAGCACTTCTTGCCATGCGCCATTCATGTCGGCATCGTAAAGCGCGACGAAATCACGGATATCCTGGGGCGTAAGCTCCGCTGTTTTCACAATCGCATCATTGGCATCATATTTGGACCAGTCTCTGGTCAATATTTCCAGATCGTAGTCTCCTGCTTTTTCACACAGGGTTGTGCCTGGAAAAGGCGCGAGATAATGATAGCCGTAAAGAATATCCAGGCTGCGGGCAAAGGCATCCGTCCGCTTCAGTGTCTCTTTCGTTTCTCCCGGCAATCCGACCATGAAAGAAGCGTGAGCCAGCATCCCCGACTGCTTGCACATCCGGACCGCGTTTTGGGCCTGTTCAAGGCTTATGCCTTTCCTGACCCTCTTGAGCATTTCCGGGCAGCCCGATTCCACGCCGAAGCTGATGCTGTCGCAGCCAGCGGCGGCCATGGCATCAAACATCTCCTGGTTCACGGTATCCACGCGCGCAAACGCACTCCAGGCGAATTTCAGGTTGCGTTCTTTGATGCCCCGGCAAATTTCCTTGACCCGGGCGGTATCGGACGCGAAAAGGTCATCGGCAATATTCATCCGGTCAAATCCCAGGCCCATGATCTGCTCGATCTCGTCCAGCACAAGTCCAGGACTGCGCCGACGGACTTTCGATCCGACCATTTTCCGCCCCAGACAAAAGATGCAGCCGTGTGGACAGCCGCGGCCCGTAATCATACTGACCGGAAAACCGAACGCCCGATAACGCGAGATCGGGAGCAACCGCCTCGCCGGAAGGGGAATGCGGTCCACATCCATAATGAAATCTCTCCTGCCGTTCACGACGACTTCACCGTCGCGGCTGAAGGCGATCCCCCGAACGGCGCCCCATTTGTTTTTCCGTCCCATGAGCGGAGCGAATTCAATGATGGTATCATCCGCTTCGCCGATAAAAATCAGATCGATTTCCGGATAGGTCCGGAGAGTTTCTTCCACTGTAAAAGAGACATGGGGGCCTCCCATCATGGTCAGGATGTCCGGATTGATGCTTTTTACATCGCGTAAAATCCGCTGCGCATCGTAAAAGTTCATCGTGACCGATCCCGCACCCACGGCGTCCGGCTGAAAATCGGCCAGCTGCCGGGCCAGCTTTTCTCTGGAATAGCAAGAAATGATATAATCAAAAATCCGCACATCGCAGCCGGCCTTCTCGAAAGCGGCAGCGACATAAGAGATGCCCAGCGGCGGCGAGGGAAATTCTTCCAGAGGATAGGGAGCGGCAATAATCGCGACACGCATCTTCAGTCTCCTTTGCGCGGGAACCACAGGGATCGAAACCATCCGAAGAGCGAATTCTTTTCCCGCATGATCCGTTCGACCGCGTCGAAATACTCGGCCATTTTTTGGGGATCAGACATCCACTGGGATCGCGATCTGACGGGCTTGTCCGCATCCAGATATTTCACGACCACAGCCGGATTTCCCGCTGCGATCGCGTTTCGTGGAATATCTTTCACCACGATGGCGCCTGCGCCGATGATGGCATTTTCTCCGATGTGAACGCCCTTGCCGATCATGGCGCTGTCACCGATCCACACATTGTTTTCGATGATAATTTCCTTGGTGCTGCCGATGGAGACGCTGCGGTCATAGATGTCGTGCCAGTCGGCGTCGGTGATACAGACATTCTGCGCCATCATGCAGTCGTCGCCGATGGAGATAGCGGTGGCCGACTGGATGCGGGTCCCCGGACAAATCAGGCAATGCCTGCCGATATCGACTTTCCCGGACTTTCCGTCCGCCATCCAGGCCGTGATCCGGATGCGCTTTTCCATGGTGGCGATCAATGTCGTGTAGTCGCCGATCGACACGGGCCAGCCGTTGATTTCCACGCCCCACGGTTTCATAAACACCAGGTTGCGCCCGAAATGTTCACACTGCGGCGCCAGAAAATGGCCGGCATACCACCGTTCAAACTTCCAACTCAGTTTCTTGATGTAATAGGGACGATGATCCTTCTGCACGTCGTTTCTCTTTTCACAATCATTGGCCGGACAATGTCATCGTAAACATTAACCGTCGGAAGAATGCGGTAAGGTTTTTCGAAGATGATGATTATCGCTCTTGCCAATAGCGATGATTAAATAATTTCGCCGCCGGCGTCACACCGTTTAAGGCATCCCAGGCCATCAGGACGGCCGCGGACGTCCAGGCCGTCTTCTCTTCCGGCCAGATCACGCTGTCGGGAAACGTCACGCCCATCCAGTAAGATCCTTCGGGATAGCGTTTATCGCCAAGCCAGCTGAAAATGGTTTTGGCCCGGGTGTCGTCTCCCATGGCCGCGAGCGACAGGATCAGTTCCGACGTTTCAGCCATCGTGACCCAGGGCCGGTCGCTTACGCAGCGCACACCCCAGTCCGGCACCACAAATCGGTCCCAAAAATGATCGATTCTTTTTTTCGCCTCGTCGCCGCAGACGGCTCCGCAGAGAATCGGATAATACCAGTCCATGGAAAAGCGCGACTTGATCATGTTGAACAGATCGGGCCGGCTGCGGATGGTCGACTCCAGAAGCTCTTTGGCCTTTTGCCAGCTGGGTCGCTTCATCCCCAGCGCATCGGCAATCGCCAGCGCACACTTGATGCTCATGTAAATAGAACTGCACCCGGTCAAAAGCGCCATCTTGTCAATGACGCCGTCTTTATTTCTGGCCCAGTAGATTTCACCCTCCGGCGCCTGCATGCCGATTGCGTACTGGATGCCCCGGGATACCGACGGCCACATAGACTTCAGAAAATCCAGGTGCCCCGTAATCAGAAAGTGCTGATAAACGCCTACGGCGATATAGGCGGCATAATTCGTTTCTTTCGTTGAATTGATGATCCGCCCGTCCTGGGTTTCCGACCACCAGCTGCCGTCGGCCAGCTGCGTGGACGCCAGCCACTCATAAGCGCGTTCGGCCTGGACCCAATATCCGGCAATGCTCAAGCCCATGGCGCTTTCCACATGGTCCCACGGGTCGGTCTTGCCGCCCTGCGACCAGGGGATTTCGCCGCTGTCTTTCTGAATGGCGGCAATGAAACCGGCAACTTTCTCGACCTCGATGGGCTGGATCGCTTCAATCGACGATACATTCAATTCCATGGGCTTTAACCTTTTCTCAGATAAAACACGATGCTCTTGCCGATCAGCGGATTCAGAAATTCTTCCAGCATCCGCACCCCCTTAGGCTTACTCATCATGTCCCATTCCAGAAATTTTCTGTAATAGCGGACAAACAGATTTGTGTCATTGCGCGACCCGACCAGACACTTGAGCCACCAGTAAGGCGCATGCAATGCGTGCTTATAATTGATCTTCCAACAGGTAATTCCCTGCCGGTCCAGCATCTTGTGCAGGTGCTTCTTCTTATAAATACGGATGTGTCCGCCCTCATTGCTGTGATACTCCGAAGAAATCAGCCAGCATATTCTTTCGGAAAAATAACGCGGCACGCTGACGACCAAATGCCCCTGCGGTCTGAGAACGCGAACCAGCTCGGAAAGCGCTTTCTCGTGTTCGGGAATATGCTCGAGCACTTCCGAGCAAATAACGCAATCAAAGCTGGCGTCGGCAAAAGGGAGCGCGTTGATGTCGGCCGTCTCCACCCGGTAGTCGAAAGACTGAGCATCAGGCATGGTCTTCAATCCCGCGAGCGCGTCCGCCACGTCTTTGGCGCTGCGGTCGACGCCGACAATGGTGAGACCCGGCAGCTTCGCCAGCGCGCGCAAATGCCTGCCGGTGCCGCAACCGGCATCCAGCACGACCGAACCGGGCTTTAACCTGAGCTCATGAAAATCGACTGTGACCATGGATCGCCTCGCGATAGACATCGGCCACTTCCTGCGCCGCTTTCTTCCAGCTGAACACCGCGTTGACGCGCTTAAGCCCCGCCTGCGCATATTTCTTTCTTTCGTCGGGGGCACTCAACAATCGCGTGATGGCATTGGCCAGCGCCTTGGCGTCGGCGGGGGGAACGATGATACCGGCATCCCCCACAACTTCCGGCAAGGCGCCGCCGGAGGTTGAAATCAGCGGGACGCCGCACGCCATGGCTTCGGCGGCCGGAATGCCGAAGCCTTCATACAGGGACGGCACAACCGCAACGGTTGATTTGGCGTAGTAATCGGCAAATTCCTCGTTTTCAATGCGTCCGGTAAAATGCACGATGTCGGACACACCCAGTTTCGCCACCAGGTTTTCAATGATGCCGTCCTTCTTGGGCTGGCCGATGACGGTCAGCTTGACCGGCTGCTTCTTGCGAATCTGCGCCACCGCCTCCAGAAGAAAATTGAGACCCTTCAAAGGCGTGTCCGCGCTGTTCGTCACAATCAATGCGTTTTCCGGACGCGGACCGTTTTGTTTCGGATAAAAGAACTCGTTGTTGATCCCGTTGTGCACAACGCGGAATTTGTTTTCGTCGAGCGAAAACTCTTTGGCAATATCCTTCTTTGTAAATTCCGACACGGTGATGATGTGAGAAAACTGTTTGGCGACTTTCAGCTGCATATTGATGAACGAGTACCATCGGTAGACGCGGAATTTCTGCCTCAGCGTCCTGGCCACCTTATAGTCCTCCTGCCGGTCGACCGTGATCGGATGATGAATGGTGACCAGCGTCGGCATGACTTTCCGGCCCAGTCTGCCGATTCCATAAGACAGGCATTGATTGTCGTGGACGATGTCATAGTCGTTTTTATGTTCTTTCAAATACGAATATACCCGTTCGCCGAACGTAAAGGGTTCGGGGAAACTGCCCGTACAGACGTTCAGGAATTCATACATGTTGATGGCGCTTCCCAAATCGCTGATTTTCTCCGGACGGAAAAGATGATCCGGATGATAAAGATCGAGACTGGGCATTTTGATCAGCCGGACATTGTCGTCGAGGTGCGGATATGGAGGCCCGGAAATGACATCCACCCGATGGCCTTCATCGGCCAGCGCCTTGCTTAAATGCTTGATGTAAACCCCCTGCCCTCCGCAGGTCGGGTTGCCCCGATAGGTCAGAAGACAAATACGAAGCGGTTGGGAAACGGAATGTTTTTTCACGAAAAATACCTTTGAATCAACTTTTGAGAATTTTCGAACATGACGGCAATTTCTTCATCGGATAATCCGGCGCCGCGCGCGATATTCGTTGCCATTTTGACGCCGACAAAATCCCCCGGCGCGTGGGCGTCGTTGTTGAGCACCAGCTTGGCGTTGCATTTTCTAGCCATGGACGCCACATGACCGTTCGCGTAACTGTGCCCCCGACGCGTCGTAATTTCCAGAAAGACGCCCCCCGCCGCCGCTTCCCGCGCTTCCTCCTCCGTGATAAGTCCGGGATGGGCAAGAATATCCACGCGTGCGCGGACCGCCGCCAGATTCGTGCCGCCGGGCACGGGCTCCGTGAGGGTTTCCCCATGAACGATCACGATTTTCGCCCCCAACGCTCTCGCCTCGGTAACCAGCGCACCGATATCAGCGGGAGCGATATGGGTTAATTCCACCCCCGGCAAGACCCGGATTTTCCCGTGACGCGTAATTTGCGCGCTCACCTTGATAATCCGCGGAAGAATAAAATCGACATTGGAATAATCTGCATGATCCGTGATGGCGATGGTTTTGTACCCCGCGGCATAAGCACGCTGCGCCGACTCCGCAGGGATAAGTTCACCGTCACTGAAAATAGAGTGTGTATGCAAATCAATCATTTCTATCATCCGTCATCAGGATTTACGAAACGCTTAGACTGTTAGTCACTTAGCAAATTTAAGACCGGGAGTCAATAAAGATCACGAAATAACTGCAAGAAAAAAAGAACGGTTGTTCTTCGGACGGCATGCTTATGGTGATTTCCCGGCGGCTAACCTTTTCTCGTTCCGGGTGCGGCCGCGGGGCCTTCGAGCCATTTTTTGATCCGGTTGGCGTCGCCGACTCGGGTCAACTTGCCCTGAGAGTCCAGGAGCACAATCAGTAAGGGACGCTGGGCCACCTGAGCCTGCATCACCAGACAGCGCCCCGCCTCGCCGATGAAGCCCGTCTTGGACAGACCGATGTCCCAGCGCGGGTTCAGAATCAGACGGTTGGTGTTGCGAAATTCCAGTACGCGGCGGCCGGACTGAATCGTGGCCTGCCGGCTGGTCGTAAAGTCGCGGATGAGGCGATACTGATAAGCCGTATCCACCAGCCGGACCAAATCGCGGGCGGAAGAAACATTGCCGCTCGAAAGTCCGGTCGTGTCTTCAAAGTGTGTTTCCATAAGCCCCAGAGACCGGGCTTTGGCGTTCATTGCAGCAACGCACGCCTCATGACCGCCCGGGAAAGTTCTGCCGAGGGCATGAGCCGAACGGTTTTCAGATGACATCAACGCCAGGTGCAGCGCCTCCCGGCGTGTATACATAGTTCCCACCGGCAGGCGGGAGTGGCTGTGACGAAGCCTGTCCACATCACTTTTTTGGACGGTGATCGATTCCATCAGGTCGCAGTCGGCGTCGAGCACGACCATGGCCGTCATGAGTTTGGTGATGGACGCTATGGGCACAACGGCTGACGCCTGCTTCTGAACCAGAAGTTCGCCCGTCCGTTGATCCTCCACCACTGCGGCGGCGGAGCGCAGCATCAATCCCTGCGGAAGGCGTCTTGATTCGGGAACCGATGCATTTCGGTAAGAAGCAGCCGCTGCCCGTGTTCTCGAAAACCCCGTCTCGGCGGAAACGATCAGCGTTCCCGCTAAGACGACAGCGGCCAGGGAGATCAGCCCCAATTTCTTTAACATGCGCCCTCCATTCCGATACGGCTGCATTTAATCTCATCTTTCCCGCTGCTGTCAAGAAAACTTTTCCCTTGTTTGAAAATTCTGCAACGGCCGGTATCCGGCTTCACACGGGAATATCGCCCGGCAAGACTACGCTGTCCAGTGGGGACGCTCGGCCATTTTGAGCGCCACGGTCTCTTTCAGCCATTCTTCAATTTCCCGCACCATATAAAAAACGGGCGCGAGAAGCTGATCGTCCGGCGCAATTCTGTGCTCGGCTAGAGCGATCTTGGCCAGTGCCGTGCCCGGATAAATGCGGATTCCCTGCGACACCTTCACCGTGTCCAGAGGAAGGGAATCGGCAAAGGCAAGGCTTTCGAGAACCGACGCTCTTGTTTCTCCCGGCCCCCCCAGCATCAGAAACCCCATCTGCCGGATACCGTGCTGCGCCAGACAAAGCGATGTTCGGCGAACATCATCGGGGTGGAACCGTTTATTCATACTCCTGAGAATCCCCTCGCACCCGCTTTCAAATCCCAGACTCACCTCGCGGCAACCCGCATCGGCCATCAATCCGATCAGACCTTCATCGACTTTGCCGGGATAGAAGATGCAACGCCACGCGATGCGTAGCCCCCGGCGGATGATCAACCGGCAAATTTCCGCAGCATAAGATGCCGGCAGATTGAAAGTATTATCGACAAAATAAAATTGGTTGAATCCGGCTTCCACAAAGTTCTGCAGCTCTTCGAGAGCCTTTTCGGGGGGCCGCTTTCTGATCGTCCGCCCCTCAATGGTCGCCGTGGAGCAATAGCTGCAATTCAGGGGACAGCCGCGTCTGGTCTGAAACGGCACCCATAACTCCCGATCATATGCCGCCAGAAAGCGATGAACGCCGGATACGGTCAGGCCGCCGAGATCGCGGATATAGGTCCGGCCGCCCTGCAATCCCTGCCCTCTCAGATACAGACCGGGCAATCCTTCAAGATCAGCCCGCCGCGCCAGTCTGGAGAGCAGTTCGGGAAAAGCGGCTTCCCCTTCCCCCTGGATGCCCATATCCGCCTCCAGGTAGTCCAGAACGGCCTCGGGAAAAATGCTGTAGCCTGCTCCGCCGAGCACAACGGGAGCCTGCGACAGCTCTCTGCAGTGGAGCACGACATCCTTGACACCGTCGAGCAAAAACCTTGCGCCATGCATCACCTGGTCGTCGATATTGCGTACGGAGATGCCGATCACATCGGGGTGAAAAGACAAGATAGCGTCCCGGATGCACGTCCGGGAATCGTCAAGCGACATAAGATTCAGCACCAGGATATCATGGCCGCTTTGTTCAGTCGCCGCGGCAACGTCATAGAGCCCCAGCGGCAGGGGCAGAACATTGATTTTTTCGGTATTGGCGGCGATGAAGAGAACCCGCATGTTTCAATTTACCTCATGCTCGTCATCCGACGACCGCATCTTTTCTTTCAGGGACGCGAACCGCCTTCGCCCTCCGGATCACGCCAGGCGATCCCGGACACGGGCGTATTGCCGCATGCGGGCAAACACCTGCACGGCTTGCTCGGGAAAATCATAACAGGGCACACCGCGGGCATCCAGAAACCGCTGGCAGGCCTCCCGATCGTCCTTCTCTCCCAGAAGGGACACGAAGACGGGCTTGCGCCTGTCGGCTTGAATGACATCGATCATGGACTGATAGACGCCGGGGTTCTTGTCGCCAAAAGAAATAAATACAACCCCGTCCACACCTTCATCCGTGAGCAGCGCTTTCATGATTTCCGATGTCGTCTTTTCGTATCCGCAAGCCATCCAGTCGGGGAAGATATCGATGGGGTTTTTCGTTTTGGAGCGGGTGGCGATCACTTTGGCGATTCTCTCCTGCGTTTCGGCTTTCAGCACGGCGACGCTTAATCCCTGTTCCGCGGAGGCATCGATACTCATGATCGCCTGCGCTCCGCTGTATGTCACATACGCCAGCCGGTCTCCCTTCGGCAGGGGCATATTGAGAAATCCTTTCAGCGTCCGGACAAACTCATCGATGGCGTAAAGGCGAATGGCTCCGGCCTGGCGCACGATGCCGTCGAAGACGCTGTCCGCCACCGCCATGCTGGCCGTGTGGGATGCCGAAGCTTTTGCTCCGGCCGTTGTTCGGCCGCTCTTGATGAGAAGAACGGGCTTTTTCTCCACCGCGCTTTTCAAATTCTCGTAAAAGCGGCCGCCGTTTTTCACGTCTTCCAGATACAGGCCGATCATTTTAGTCTGCTCGTCGTCCGCCAGATACGCCAGCGCATCGGATTCGTTGACATCCGCCTTGTTTCCCAGACCGATGCCTTTGGAGAGATGCAGACCGTCGAGTGAACTCAAGTAGCGCAGGAGCGCCCCCACAAATATTCCGGACTGCGCCGCCAGGCCGATCGATCCCGCCTCGAGCATTCTGGCCGTGGCAAAATAAGACGTCGTCAGCTTCGTCCGGGTATTGACGAGGCCCAAGGTGTTGGGGCCGAACCCGCGCATGCCGGAAGCGCTTAAAATCGCTTTGACGTCTTCCTGATACGCCGCCCCCTCGGGGCCCGTTTCCGCAAACCCCTCGGCCGAAATCACCACCCCTTTGACGCCCTTGCGCGCGCAGTCCCGCAGGGCATCCGGAACGAATTTGGGCGGAATCAACAAAACAGCCAGATCGACATCGAAGGGCACCTCCGTCATGCTCCGGTAAAGAGAAAATCCAAAGACGTCACCCCCCTGAGGATTTACGCCGGCCACAAGCCCCTGATAACCCACCGCCTTTAAAACACTCAGGAGCTGCGCGCCGGGTTTCTCCTGGTCCCTTGACGCCCCGATGACCACAATACTCTGCGCCTCCAGAATTTCTTTAATCTCTCTCATGGGTCCTTTCCTTTCTCACCGATGTCGCCGCTTTCTGATTTTATCTGGTTTCCAGAAATTTTTTGTAGATCTGATAATGTTCCGTATTCTCATAACGGACCGGCCGAATCGGCGTCCGGTCAAAATTATAGATGACGGCGCGCGGACAGGCCAGAAGGATCGGCGAATGCGTAGCCATGATGAACTGCGCTTGACCCTCACAGCCGGCGCGGTCGAGCAACTCCAGCAATCTGATCTGGTTTCGCGGCGACAGAGCCGTCTCCGGTTCGTCGAGCAGATAAATCCCCTTGATTTTGTAGCGTGCCGTGAAAAATGACATAAGCGATTCGCCGTGCGACTGGGTCAAAAGCGATTTCCCGCCGAAATAATTGAGCTGTCCCGGATCGGCCGCCGACCACTCATCCACGACCTGGCGGAAATGATGAAAACTTTCCGAACCGAAGAAAGACCCCGGCACTTTACCATCGCGCCATCCAATGGACAGGTATTCGCCGAGCTTATCCTCATAAGGATTATGATGATATCGGGTACGGCCGGTTTCCTGCCAGATGTGAATGCCGCAGGCCAATGCAATGGCCCGAAGCAGTGTGGATTTTCCGGAACCGTTTTCCCCGACAAACAACGTAACCGGCGTCGCCAGTTCAAGACGGTCGCTGTGCTTAAAAGCCGGGACATTGAAAGGATAGACATCCGTTTCCGGATATTTTGAGGAAAGAAGTGTTACGTTTTGCACATGCATGACTGCATTTAATAACACAAATTGAAACTTGTCAACACCGGCAATACTTCAAAGGACCGGCGCCTGTATTGCGGACGCTGTTTTCGACAGCCTGCGATAATACTTTTCCGCTTTCGCGAGCGCGCGGATCGCCTGTTCCGGAGACGAGTAGGCCATGATCCCCATCGCGTCCAGATGGCGAACGATATTTCCCTCATCGGGATCATCAAACCCGACGACATCAATCACCGGGATGATCGGTTTGTTATAATCCTTGATCTGTTTCACGACAAGATCCAGAAGCTCCATTTCCCCGGCGATCATTTTCCGCGCCGGCCGCTCCATGACCTCATTCGGCAGCACGTCTGATGAAAGCCAGTGTCGGGCGCGGCTCGTCATGTATCCCAGTCCCAGAAGCACGATCGCGTCCATGTCCGCATGAGCAAGCAGCGCCGCGGTGGAGTCGGTGATCATGGACACCTTTCCCGGAGCAACCAGATCGACCGGATTCCCTCTACTCCAGAAAGGCGGCAGGTAGGCGTCAAGCATGCGGACCACTCGCTCTTCGAGCGGCGGAACCCTGAGGCCGGCGGCCTCACAAAGATCGGCGGACAGCACACCCAATCCTCCGCCCTGCGTCACGATACCGATCCGGCTCCCTTTGATCCGGGGCTGAGAAAGCAGCAGCCCCGCGACATCAACCATTTCATCGATGGTCTCCGCCAGGATCACATTGGCCTGGGTGCAGATCGCCCGAAACACGCTGAAGCTTCCGGCGAGCGCTCCGGTGTGCGACATCGCCGCCCCCGCGCCGATGGCCCCCGTGCCTCCCTTGAGAAGGATCACCGGTTTGACGGCCGAGATCCGCCGGAGCGTGTCGACGAAGCGGCTGCCCTGGCGCACCCCTTCCACATAGAGGCAGATGATCCGGGTCCTGGGGTCGTCTTCCAGATACTCCAGATAATCTTCAATCGTCAGATCCGCTTCATTCCCCGAACTGACCAGACGGCTGAGGCCTACGGCGCGGCGGATGAAGCGGTCGGAGATGGACGTTCCCAGATTGCCGCTCTGGGATAAGACGGCGACGGCTCCTCTGGTGAATTGCGAAGAGGTCATGATCGCCTGCATACGCGACGGGTAGGCGCTGTAGATTCCCATGGTGTTCGGCCCCACAATGCGGATTCCTCCGCTCGCGGCCAGAGCCTGCACGTCGCGCTCCAGAGCCTTGCCTGCCGGGCCTGTTTCACCGAATCCGGCGGTGATGATGACCGCGGCAGGAATGCGTGCGGCAATGCATTCCCGTAGAGTATGCACAACGTTTTCTTTCGGAACGACGATGATCGCCAGATCAACCGGACCCGGAACATCCGCCAGTCTTTGATAGATCGGCCTGCCAAACCATGATCCGCCCTGTGGATTTACGGGATAAATGTTTCCGGTGTATTCTCCCCGGATCAGATGATGCAGAATATTGAACCCCCACTTGGCGGGATTGGCCGACGCCCCGATAAAAGCGATCGCCCGCGGCTCAAACAGGGACGTATAAAATGATTCGTGGTTCACGTGAGCTCCTCATCCATTAAAGCCGGTTCCTCCCGCCGCTTCCGGTGAAGGCATCGCCTTTCATCAATTCACTTCCTCGATATAGATTCCGGAACCGATCCAAACCGTGTCGGTAATCTTTGTCGAATAGCCTTTTTTCAACCAGATCCTGTCGCCGTTTTGGGGATTGGGCCAGGTAAACAGGACAAACCCATCCGTATAGCCATTTTTCCGGTAGGCGGCATCGGAAACCATGCGGAAGAATTTGGCGTCCGGGTTTTGCCTGATTCCGTATTGCGGATGGGCCTTCATGGTAAATCCTGTGTTGAAGAAGTCCTTACCGGCCATGGCCGGATTGGCGCCGTTGGCCCGGCAGATAATCCTCGCCACCCGGTCTCCCTGTCTTTTGTTTTCATAGGCAAAGATGTAAAGCTTGCCTCGTTGAAACGGACATTTGCCGGCTTTGCATTTTGCATCGCCGACAGGCCTGTTGAATTCCTTAAACGCGGCGCTGAGTCCCCTCTTCGTGCCCATCTCCTCGATTTTCGCCAGGGCAAATGCCTTTGCTTGGCAGACAAACGCCACCAATTCTCTTTCTTTGGCCGACAGGGACGACAAATCCGCGCACTCGCCGCGATAATAGGCTGTCGATTCCTGCACAATGACCGAACCCGCTGCGGCGTTTGCCGATGCCTGTCCGGTGAAAATAATAAGCAATGCGGTAATTGCTGCTGATAGAAAATGTCTCACTCCGAAATCTCCTTTATCCTTGTCCCAACAGGGCTTCCACAACGTGTTCGACCAGCCCCTCCCGGGAAGTGTGACCTATAGGAAACGCCGAGGGACGTCAAGAAGATTCAGAAGCAAATGATCGATAGGTGCAAACAGCCGTTACGGACCGGGTAGATTTCACTCCGGGGGTGCGCAGTGCGATTGGGTTTGACAAAGACACGGGGATTAGATCTCGATAGACAGCCCGTCATAAGCGAGATGGATTTCCATGCCCGATGAACTGTCCAGAATATTCAGATATTTGCCGGTATCGGCGAGGAACTGATCCAGCGCCTCGTCATCCAGCGTATGCTCATGATGAAACAGGCAAAGGCGCTTGACACCCGCCCGCATCGCCAGTTCCACGCCCAGAAGATTGCTGGAATGCCCCCAGTTTTCTTTCGCATCGACCGCGTCGAGAAAGCTGTACTGCGCATCGAAAATCAACAGCTCGGCATTCTTGAAAAATTCGATGAACCGGTAATGATCGTCCAGTGCACCTGCGTCATGTTCGGAATCGGTCGAGTAAACGACCTTCTTTCCGTTCGCCATAAAACAGTATCCGTAAGAATCGCCGGGGTGCTTCTGTTTGACGGCGGTGACTTTGACACCGGCGATATCGTACTCATGGTCCGTAGAAAGCAGGTGGAAGGAAATGTCCGCTTTCATGTCCCTGAGCGGCACGGGGAAACAGGGCGGGTCCTGCTGGCGGACAAAGGTTTCCTCCAAAGCGGCATGATGCCCGTAAATGCGGATCTGATTGCCGGGCAGATACGCCGGCGTAAAGAAAGGAAAGCCCTGAATATGGTCCCAGTGCAGATGGGAAATAAAGATATGAAAGACCCGGGGCAGACTTTCCCGGCCTCCCGCCCTGGACTTCATATACTCATGTCCTAAGTCTCTCAGACCTGTTCCCGCGTCGCAGACAATATATTCCTGTTCATTGCTGATGGCGACGCACGCGGTATTGCCTCCATAACTCTCGCGGACCGAAAACGGCAAGGCTTCGCGGATAAATGCTTTAATCGCTTCATCCGTCTTCAGTTCGCACGTCCGCGACGCCTGAATCGCCTTGAATATTTTCGATGCGATGGATCGCGTCGTAACGGACGTCGGCAATGACCCCCGCGTGCCCCAGAAATGAACCTTCATCGGCAGTCTCCTTTAACGGTCCCCGGCCGTCGATTCCGGGATGCAATCTCGCACAGATTATAAATGGAGTCAAATAGCCAGATCGCAGACCGCCCGGCCGTTGTCCGAAAGACAACGTTGCCTTACAACGACCGCCCTGGAAATCACCGTCGGCCAACTGCCGCAGGAAGGCCCGTTGATCATTTTCTTTGCCGCAGCCGGCGTTCATTCTTTCTTCATTCCTTTCTTCTTGACAGATGCCCGCCGTCCTTCTATCGTTACACCCATCGCACCCGCGAAATTGAACAAAATACTAAAAACGTCTTCAGGCAGGAGGAACAGGCATGGCAATGGGCAATCCAATGAGCGCAACCGGCCCGGGAAATACCTCGAACGACCCTCAGGGGCGCAAGGCGACCTTCGACGGCCGGTACGGCGCTTTTTTCAGAAAATTGCTGGTGTTTCTGCTCGTTGTCCTGTTGCTGCCCGTCTCCTCGTCGGAGGCCGAGAACCTCAGCTGCAACAACCTGCCGACGCTGATGGGCACTTACCTGGCGAACCACTACGCCATGAAGAGTCTGACCGGGGATATCAAGACGCGCGCCGTTGATCAAATGATCAAAAGCTTCGATCCGTCAAAAACGCTCCTCTACGACTCGGATGTGGCAGCATTCAGGAACAGCCTGCGCAGCCTGTTTGCCAGTGTGCAGGCGGGAAATTGCGGTTCACTGAGGCCGGTGTATGATGCCCTCGTCGCCCGGGCGCGCGAAAGTGAAGCGATGGTTAGAGAAATTCTCGATTCGGAATACCGGATCGACGAATCGGCCCAGCTGCTCATCGACGTCAACAAACGCCCCTACGTGAAGACGGCTGCGGAAAAGCAGGCGCTCTTGAGGAAGGTCGTGCAATTCCAGATTGAAAACGACCTGCTGGCCGGCATCGACTTTGCGGAAGCGAAAAAGAAACAAATCCACCGTTATGAACTGCAGACCATGCGGATCATCGAGCGCCATCCTGAGAAACTCGTAACGAGCGCCGCCGAAGCTTTCGCCATGGCCCTGGATCCGCATACCAGTTATCTGTCGGCGGAAAATTTCGCGGATCTCCAGATTCATATGCAGCTTTCCCTGGAGGGAATCGGAGCGGTGCTCAGCAGCGATAACGGCTTCACCGTCATCGAGGAGTTGATGCCCGGTGGAGGCGCCGAGCGCACGGGCCGGCTCAAGCCGAAAGACAAGATTATCGCCGTCGCCCAGGAAGCGGAAAAACCCGTGAATGTAATCGATATGGATCTGCGCGACGTGATCAAAATGATTCGCGGCAAAAAAGGAACGCAGGTCACCCTGACCATCCTCCGGCAGGAGGAACGTACCTACCGCTTCGATATCACGATTATGCGCGACAAAATCGACATTAAGGAGCAGGCAGCCAAAATCACTTACGTGACCCGGCCGACCGGCGACAAGCTCTATCGTTTCGGCGTGATCGACCTCCCCTCTTTCTACGGCGACGAAAAAAGCAACAAATCCTGCTATCAGGATGTAAAAGACCTTCTTGCCGAGGCCCGCGGGCAGCATGTCGACGGGCTCGTGCTCGACCTGTCGCGCAATACCGGCGGGCTCCTGGGCGAGGCCGTTCGCCTGACCGGCCTTTTTCTCGGCCAGGGGGGCATTGTGGCGGTCAAGGACAGCCGCGGTCAGGTCACCATTCTCGCCAACGGTTCGGCCGCGACTACTCCGAGCGACAGCCGCGAGGTGATCGCATTTCCCGCCGAAGATCCCGAGGCGATCTATACCGGCCCGCTGGTTGTGCTGACCAGCCGGCTTAGCGCTTCGGCCAGTGAGATCGTCGCCGGCGCTCTTAAAGATTACCACCGCGCGGTGATCGTCGGATCGGACCATACGTTCGGCAAGGGCTCTGTTCAGTCATTGACCCTGCTGCCCCGGGATTTGGGCAATATGAAAGTCACCACCGCTCTTTACTTCCTGCCGGGCGGCAAGTCGACGCAGAAGACCGGTGTCGAGGCGGATGTACGGCTGCCCCTCTGGTTTGTTTTCCAGGACGTCGGGGAAACGGCGCTGGATTATTCGCTTCCGGCTCAGACGATCGCGCCCTTCCTCGGCAAGCGGGGAACCCATCGTCCAGTCTGGAAACCCGTGGATCCGTTTCTGCTCTCCAAACTGGCCATGAAGTCCAAAGCCCGGGTCGCCCAGGATGAGAAATTCATCGAGATCATCAAGAACAATAAAGAGGCCGCGGGCAAAAAAGGCATCATCCGTATCGCCGACTTGCGCAAGGCCATAGAGAAGGAAGGCGCAGGCAAGGCCAAAGATACACCGGCCGAGCTCCGCAAGAAGGCCCGTGATCAGTATGCCCCGTTCGTAAATGAGAGTGTAAACGTTCTTGCCGATATGGCAGCGATGCGATCGATGCCTTAGGAGAGGCAGCCGCGATGAAGACTTTCCGAAGATTGGCTACAATCGGTTCTCTCTTCTTGCCGCGGCGGGAATTCATTCATTGAAATGTCTTGAATGCTGCGTGAAGACCCCGCCGAATGGAGCGGCAGGTAGTCGATAAGCCGTCATGATCCGGACGGATAACGAAAGGCATCGGGAAATAGGCTCTGGAATATCAGGGTGTCCCTGCCTCGCGCCTGCGGGGCAGGGACTTTGGATCCGCGAATTCCCGGAGGGGGAGAAGAAATCCGCTTTATTCTTTCAAATCTTCATTTCTTGACCACGTTCCCAGCTTATAGTCGAAATCACCGACGGGTCTTACGAAAGTAAATTCGACCGGATCCGCCACGAGCCGCTGCCCCACTTTCCGGACGCTGCCGGAGGGAATGGCGACGGGCAGCGCAATGACGAATATCACCGAGCCGATGACAATGGCCGTGAGTCCCAGGGGCCTGGCCAGCAAAACATCGGGGATGATGTAGGCATCGGTCGGCTCATTGGCCAGGGCCGGCGTCGCGCCTGCGAGCAGGGTGATCATTACCAGAAACGCGATCAATTTCCTTTTCATGGAACACCTCCTTGCCGTCACAGCGTCCGGGGGACCTGAGCGGGTTGCAATGCGATCTTCACTGTTCTGATCCGCACCTATTTGGCAGTCCGCACGGGTATCGCCCGCACCCCGTATGTGTGCGATTGCCGATACGGAGAGAGCGTGCCGTAAACAAAACTGAATTGCGTCGCGTCGGGACCGCGCGTTTCCGAGGTCCACGCGGCAAAGCACGTCACCCGGATGAAATCCGTCGCCACATGAATCTTGAATTCTCCTGCGCACTGTGCCCCAGCCGTCCGGGCCGCTTCATACAAACCGGCCAGTTCCCCGGGCGTCGGCATCCGCCAGTCCCGATAGCCGCCGGCGTCATAATTTTCGCAGTAGGATTTTGCAGCCTCCCAGGTGATGTCGGTGCCGTTGTCCACCGCCGCCCACATCAATGCCGTCTTTGTATCCAGGACCGTGCCATTGGTGCGATGGGCGATAAACCGATCATCCCCGGCAAACGCCCCCGCCAGATATCCCATCAGGAAAATGACGCTGATGACAACCGGAATCCGTTTTAATCCTTCTTTCATAATTCCATCCCCTTTGCACACTCTTGTCGATCGATGAAATTCTTCTTTGTGGAGAGTATAGGAAACTTGGATTGGCCTGTCAAGGAAATCACCGCGCGGCAAACCTTTTTAAATTTAGCTCGCCGGATCAACTGGCCAGTCTTCAAAAAAGAGACCGTCCCTGATCAAATAACCGCTTTCGCGGCGCCTTTCTTCTTGACTTCGCAGTCAGGATATTGTTATTTTTTCAACGCTTGTCTTACCGGGAGATACGGTCATCTAATTAATTCAATACAGCTGCAAGGAGAGTTCGCTATGGAAATTAAGAAGGTTTGTGTTTTGGGCGCCGGCTTAATGGGCAGCGGCATTGCGCAGATATGCGCCCAGGCGGGTTATGATGTTGCCGTACGGGATATCGAACAAAGGTTCGTTGACGGCGGAATGAATACGATCAAAAAGAATTTGGGCCGGGACGTGGAAAAAGGAAAGATGACCCCCGACCATATGAACGCAGTCCTGGCCCGCATCAAGCCGACGCTGGACTTGAAAGAAGCGGCGTCCGGGGCGGACATCGTTGTGGAAGTCGTCATTGAGGTCATGGACGTCAAGAAAAAGGTGTATGCCGAACTCGAAGCCGTCGTCCCCGGTCACTGCCTGTTCTTTACCAATACATCGGGACTGAGCATCACGGAAATGGCGGCTGTGACCGGCAGGCCGGACCGGTTTATCGGCACGCACTTCTTCAATCCTGTGCCGGTCATGCGCCTTCTGGAAATCATCCGCGGCCACCAGACCTCCGATGAGACGCTGGCGACGGCCCGAGCCTGGGGCCAAAAAATCGGCAAAGAAGTCATCATCGTCAAAGAGGCCCCGGCCTTTGTCGTCAACCGGATTCTCTGCACCATGCTGAATGAAGCCTTCTTCGTGCTTGACGAAGGCCTCGCGTCGGCCGAGGATATCGACAAGGGCATGGTTCTGGGCTGCAATCATCCGATCGGCCCGCTGGCGCTCGCGGATCTCGTGGGCAACGAAACCCTGCTGCGCGTGGTCGAGGGGCTGCACAGGGAACTGGGCGATAAGTACCGGCCCGCCCCTATTTTGCGAAAGCTCGTCCGCGCCGGGAATTACGGGCGCAAGTCCGGCAAAGGGGTTTACGATTACACAAAATAAAATATATTGCGACGCAGATGATTCCGTAGATGCCGTCACGGCGATCCTGCGCCTGATGAAAAGGAGAAATAATCATGGATTTTGAACTCACCGAAGAAATGAAAATGTTGAAAGAAATGGCCTATAAATTTGCCGTGGCGGAAGTCGGCCCGGTTTCCCAGGAATGCGATGAACATGAGAAATATACACCCAACATCCGAAAAAAGGCGGCCGAAAACGGCCTGGTCGGCGCCTGGATTCCGGAAGCCTACGGCGGATCCGGCGCCGGCATCTTGGGCAACACCATTATCACCGAAGAAATATCCAAAGTGGACATGGGCATCGGCCTCAACATCGTCGCCTCGGGTTTCGGCTGCGAATCCATCCTGAATTACGGCACCGAAGAACAGAAGCAAATGTATCTGCCGCCGATCTGCCAGGGCGTAAAAGTCTGCGCCGGCGCCTACACCGAGCCCAATGCCGGAACCGATGTCTCCGGTTACAAAACGCGCGCGGTCAAAGACGGCAAGGATTACGTCATCAACGGCAGTAAAATGTTCATCACCAACGGGACGGTTTGCGACTTCATGGTGGCTCAGTGCATCACCAATCCGGACCAAAAGAAGCACAACAGCTTCAGCCTGATCATCATTCCGGCCGATGCCCCGGGGATAACCCGCAGCAAGATTCACGGAAAAATGGGTATCCGGGCGAGCGATACCGCGGAAATCGCCCTGGAGGACGTGCGCGTTCCGCAGACCCATCTCGTGGGCAAAGAAGGCCACGGCTTTCGCCAGCTCATGCATTTTTTTGACATCACGCGCGTGATGGTTTCCGGCCAGGCGTTGGGCCTGTCGGAAGCCTGCCTGGAGACCAGCATTAAATACGTCAAGGAAAGATCGGCCTTCGGCGCTCCGCTGGGCTCCTTTCAGCTGTCGCAAATGAAGCTCACCGAGATGGCGATCCGCATCGAAGCGCTGCGCGGGCTCGTTTACAAATCGGCGTGGCTCATCGATCAGGGAAAGCCGGATTATACGCTGGCCGCCATGGCCAAATTCTACGGGGGGCAGACCGCCGTCTTCTGCGCCAATTGCGCCGTCGAGCTGCACGGCGGTTACGGCTACATCGAAGAATATCCGGTGCAGAAATGGTATCGCGATGCCAAAATCCTGGAGCTCTATGAAGGGACCAAAGAAGCCGAAATCATGACGATCGGCCGGGCGCTGCAGGCCAGATAGACCGAAGCGACAAAAAAACGTTGTATATCCGTCCGCGGCGCAGATCCGGTCATACGGATTTACGCCTTCCGGGCAATGATCACCTGGGTCTTGGGCAAAACCTGATCGAAGGACGCCATTAATTTTTCCGCGCCTTCCAGTTCCATCAACTGCGCCCAGGTGTTGGACCAGCTTTGCAGAACCGGGTGATACGGAGGTTTGATGCTGTCGAGAACGGCGCCGTCTATGCCCTCGCTGCGCTTGGCGATCCAGAACAGCGCCATAAAGACCGTCCAGAAGAAGCCCCATGTGTCATAGCGTTCCACCTGCAGACCGGATGCCTCCACCAGACGGACAAAACGCTGCCGGTCAAAAATCTGAATATGATTCGGCTCCGCGAAGTAGCCGGGCTGCGCCACCGGCTTTTGCAGGACTTCCGAACGGGCATCGGGTACGGTGATCAGATACCTGGCGCCGGGCTTCCCCACTCTTACAAGTTCCCTCAGAATATTTTCCGGGCAGGAGGTGTGTTCGAGCATCTCGGTGGAC